>JAOZNE010000207.1:0-3778 GCA_029933955.1 Phycisphaerae bacterium | reverse complement strand
ACCAGTCAACAACCCCGCGGTTGGATTGCTGAAAATCGGTCAGTTTGAGTAATAAACACGAATTATCGTAAAAAACAAAGTTTACCATGAAGTTTTCTGTTTTCTCTTTTTTGCTTTGCTTTTCAAAAAAAAATCCGCGTAATCCGCTACAAAAAATCCGTGTAATCCGTGGACTCTTGTTGGCAGGCGTTGGGGTTTTGCGGTAGACTCTTGATATGAGTAATTATCCGACAACCAGGCTGCGTCGGCTGAGGTATCACCCAGCCTTGCGCGAGATGCTGGCTGAGACAAAAGTTTCGCGAGACGATCTGGTCGCGCCGATTTTCGTCAGGCCTGGCGCGGGCCAAAGGCGAGAAATCCGCTCCATGCCAGGCCAATTCCAATACTCGCCGGACCTGGCTTTGGAAACTGTAAAACGCCTGGCAGACAAGGGTATCCGGGCGGTGCTGCTGTTCGGCGTGGTCGAGGAAAAAGACCAGGCTGGTTCGCAGGCCTGGGCAGCGGACGGGCCTGTACAGAGGCTCACGGGGCTTATCAAAAACGCTCAGTCTGAGATATTGGTGATGGCGGACACGTGCTTGTGCGAGTACACGTCGCATGGCCATTGCGGGCCACTGGCCTCGGCGGGCCTGGCTGGCCTGCAGGACGTGGACAACGACGCGGCTTTGTCGCTCTTGGCTCGGACGGCGTTGTCCCAGGCCCGGGCCGGGGCGGATATCGTGGCACCCTCGGCTATGATGGACGGGCAGGTCGGCGCGATCCGCGAGGCCCTCGACGTCGAGGGTTATCAGCGGGTTTGCATCATGAGCTACGCGGTGAAATTCGCGTCGAGCATGTACGGGCCGTTTCGCGACGCGGCCGAAAGCAAGCCAGGCTGCGGCGACCGGAAGACTTATCAGATGGATTACCACGCCCCCCGCCAGGCCCGGTTGGAGGCTGCGGCTGACGCGGCGGAGGGGGCGGATATATTGATGGTCAAACCCGCGGCGACATATCTGGATGTGCTGGCCGATATCCGGCGGCGGTTCGACTTGCCCATCGCGGCTTATCACGTCAGCGGCGAGTATTCGCAGATAAAGGCCGCCGCCGCGGCCGGATGGCTTGACGAGCGGGCGGCGACGATGGAAATAACCTCAGCTATCAAGCGGGCGGGGGCGGACATTATAATAACCTATTTCGCCGAGGCCCTGGCTGATTGGTTGGGATGATGAACTCGCCAGGCAAGGGCAAACCGGTCGTTGGAATCGTCGGAGGCATAGGCTCGGGCAAGAGCGCCGTCTCGGCTCGGCTGGGCGAGATGGGGTGTGATGTTATCGACTGCGACAAGCTAGGCCATGCTGTGTTGGAGGACGAGCAGGTTCGCGTAGCGATTCGGGGCCGTTGGGGCGCGGGCGTTTTTTTGCACTCCGGCGAGGTTAGCCGAGACGCCCTGGGCGAGCGGGTGTTTTCCGACCCCGCCGAGCTGAAGGCCCTGGGCGAAATTATGTATCCGCGAATCCGCGAGCGGATAATAGAGCGGATCGCAGCTGGGCTGGCGGGCCCCTGTCTTGCCGTGGTCATCGACGCAGCGGTGTTGTTTGAAGCTGGCTGGGACGACCTGTGCTCGCATGTCGTGTTCGTCGACGCCCCGGCGGAGGAACGATTCGCCAGGGTGCGTCGCGGCAGAGGTTGGGATTACCAAAAATTCCAAGCCAGGGAAAAACTGCAAATTCCCCTTGACATCAAACGCCATCGTTGTTGTTATACCGCAAGTAACAGCTCCAGCATTTCACATCTTCACGAAGAATGCGATCGGGTTTTGCGGCAAATCATTCGCGGATAATCTAATCGTTCGTAGCTACGCAAAAAATCACAGCGAACCACGGATTATTTGAAAAAGCAAAAACATCAAACCACTGATAAACACAGATGGCCGCGGATTATTTGAAACAGGTTGAACAACAGCATCAGCGTCAATCAGTGTGTATCCGTGGTCCTGCTTTTGTGTGGTTA
The DNA here is from genome assembly GCA_029933955.1 of Phycisphaerae bacterium. Taxonomy (GTDB): domain Bacteria; phylum Planctomycetota; class Phycisphaerae; order SM23-33; family SM23-33; genus B1-G9. The sequence continues at coordinate 1,786 of JAOZNE010000207.1, read as the reverse complement.
CGATTTTTTCATATTGTCATCACACCCAGCTAAGGAGCTATTCACCAAACCCCTTCCAGAAAGAGTACAAGCATGGCCAAGGCGGTAAAGAAGACCACGACCAGGACAGTCAAGAAAAAGGCTACTACGACAGCGAAGGCCTCGGCGAAAAAGGCTGCGAAGAAGACAGCCAGGAAAGCTGTGAAAAAGACGACTCGCAAAAAGTCGGCTGAGAGTATCCAAGCCGAGCCTGACAAAAAACTCTTCGACGAGCCGCCACTGGATAACGCGCCGCTGGACGACTCGCCAGCTCTGGTCGAGCCAACCCAGGCAGAAACGACGAAGCTTGACACGGACGAAAAACCCGACGAAAAAACCGCCGACAATCACGCCAAATATGAGCGTGTGAAAAAAGGCAAGCTGCACATAACCGACCTGCAAAAGATGTCCGTCAGCGACCTGCACAACATGGCCCGGGAGGAAGGCATTGAGGATTACGTCGGGCTGAATCGTCAGGAGCTGGTCTTCAATATCATCAAGGCCCGCGTGCGGAAGGAGGGCATGACGTATGGCGAGGGCGTGCTGGAAATTTTGCCCGACGGGTTCGGCTTTCTCCGCAGCACAGACTACGACTACCTGCCAAGCCCGGACGACATATACGTCTCGCCGTCGCAGGTTCGCCGGTTCGGCCTAAAACAGGGGTCGGTCGTGGCTGGTCAAATTAGGCCACCAAAACAGGGCGAGAAATATTTCGCACTGCTCCGCGTCGAGGCGGTCAATCACGAGCTGCCCGACAAGCTGGCGAACATAACAAACTTCGAAGACCTCACGCCGACATTTCCCGACCGCAGGCTATTCCTGGAATCCACGCCCGGCGAAATCAATATGCGAGTGCTGAACCTCGTTACGCCCATAGGCCTGGGCCAACGGATGCTCATCGTCGCTCCGCCCAGGACGGGCAAGACCGTGCTGCTGCAGAAAATCGCCAACGGCATTGCGTACAACCACCCGGACGCGTACGTTATTATCCTGCTGATAGACGAAAGGCCCGAGGAGGTAACGGACATGCGTCGCAGCACCAAGGCTGAGGTGATTTCCTCGACCTTCGACGAGCCTGCAGCGCGGCATTTGCAAATCGCGGAGATGGTTTCCGCCAAGGCCAAGCGGATGGTCGAGTTCGGCAAGGACGTCGTGATTCTGCTGGACAGCATCACTCGCCTGGCCCGGGCTTACAACACCCAGGCACCGCACTCGGGAAAAATTCTCACCGGCGGCGTGGACGCATCAGCCTTGCAGGCACCCAAGCGGTTCTTCGGAGCTGCACGCACGGTGGAAGAGGGAGGCTCGCTGACGGTCATCGCCACGGCCCTGATAGACACGGGCAGCCGAATGGACGACGTTATTTTCGAGGAGTTCAAAGGCACGGGCAATAGCGAGCTGCACCTCGACCGCCAGCTGGTAGACCGCCGAGTTTGGCCCGCGGTAGACGTCAGCCGATCCGGCACACGAAAGGAAGAACTCCTGCTGGACCCAGCGGAGCTTAAGCTGACAGACAGGCTGCGGAAAACCCTCAGCGAAATGCAACCCGTCGACGCGATGGAAATGCTCATCAGCCAACTCAAGAAAACAAACTCAAACGCCGAGTTCCTGATGTCATTGAAAATAGACTGACGCAAAAAATACCGACTCCTGAGCCAATTGCAAAAATGTAGCCTAGCCACCCTCGGCTGGGAAGGTCGTGTGAAAAACACTGGAAATATAGCAAGTTCGACACAGCCGAGGGCGACTGTGCTACATTTCCGCATAG
>JAOZNE010000206.1:1516-3779 GCA_029933955.1 Phycisphaerae bacterium | reverse complement strand
ATAGTGGAACTCGACCTGCCGGGCTATGCCATCGGCGGGCTGAGCGTCGGCGAGGGCCACGACCCCATGTGCGACGTGCTGGATAACATGGACGCCCAGCTGCCCGCTGACAAGCCGAGGTATCTCATGGGCGTCGGCGAGCCGCGGGACATTCTCGCAGCTGTGGCCTGCGGCGTGGATATGTTCGACTGCGTCATGCCGACCCGCAACGGCCGCAACGCCCAGGCCTTTACCTGGTCAGGCCGACTGAAATTACGCAACGCCCGTTTCGCGGCTCAGGACGAGCCGATCTGCCCGCGGTGCAGGTGTTATGCCTGCGAGAACTTTTCCCGCGGCACGATCCGCCACCTCTTCCAAGCCGGCGAAATGCTCGGCGGCATTTTGGTCTCGATTCACAACCTGCAATTCTTCGCCGACTTCACCGCGGCCATCCGCACTGCCATCGAAGCAGGCAACTTCGCCACCTCCGCCAGCCGCTGGCTCGAAGAGATGTATCCGCAGGAAACAAAATAATTCACCGCAACCACGGCACCCGGGCCACGTTCAGCGCCCCATGGCTACCCCGCAAGCAGCCGCGGTGTCTAGACATGCCACCCAGACCAGATTGCAGACTGGAAGCCTGCACCACCAAAAACAAAAAACTTCATGCTCTTCATGGTGAACTCTACGTTCTTTCGCGGTGAACTTTTGCGTAGCTATGAATGGCTTCTAAAGTTTTTTCGTCTATTGAGACGATAAAGACACTCGAACATAGGAGATATCAGAGACGATGACCAAACGAGAATTGATCGACGAAATCATGGAGATAAATCACACCGCCGAGCCTGACTTCCTGGCGGGGTTCGACGATAGCGAACTGGATCAGTATCTCTCGCATCTGCACGAAGCAGGCCAGCCTCGCCTGGTTAAATCGGCCCAGGGCGGACACCTGGCCGGGGCGGGCGACTTTCGCAGCGAAACAGTTCAAGCCGATTGGCCCAGGGCACAAGACCAACCTCATCTGATGGGTAGCGGCGAGCAGTCCTGGCTGTTCTAGGTCCAGCAGGCTTGGCGTTGCTGCGACTCCCCCAAGTGTGCGAGCATAAAACTGGTTGGTTATCCCGGGCAATTTCGGATTTTGGATTTCAGATTTCGGATTAAGCTAGTCCGTGAAACAATCCGAAATCCGCAATCTGAAATCCGAAATAAATCTTATGCTGCAAAACACAGTTAAAATATGTGCAAAACAATAGTTGCGGAAAGCTATAAAAAAATCTCACGCAACTCCCCCAAAGCAAATCACCCGGCGTCTCCTCGCCCCGCCGGGCCTGGTTGAAGGGCCCGGAAAACTTTTTTCATCTATTTCCTCCAAAGGCGCTGACAACTGCTGCGCAATGTGTATACTACTCCGAATCGGCCTGGCCCGGTGCCGGGCCAGAGACTACATGAGATAAGGCAAGCGTTCACGAAAACAGACAAGGAAAGACCTATGAAAACCATGACGACACAAACTACGCGAAAAATTTCGACTCAGGCATGGACATTGGCTGCGGTTTTGGCGATGGTGCTTGCGGGCCAGGCCCAGGGGCAGCAAGCCAAGGACAAGGCTGCCCCAGCTGTTGAAGCTGCCAAACCCGCTGCCAAACAGGCTCCGAAGTTGGTTCCCGCCAAGCAAGCCCCGGCTGGGTCTGCCGAAGAGGCCCCAGTTGCTCCGACCAAAACCGACCAGGCCACCGACGCCCCCGGCGAGGAAGGTCAGCAAGGCGAGGGACAGTCCGAGAAATATCCGCCAAAGGGGCCGGGCGGTCTTTTTGGCAGCAGTTCGTTCCTGTATATCATGCTGGGCATGTTGGTGCTGATGTTCCTCTTCTCCAGCAGAAGCAAGAAAAAGCAGGCTAATAAGCGCCGCGAACTGCTCGAAAGCATCAGGAAGGGCAGCAAGATCGTTACCATCGGCGGCATCGTGGGCACGGTAGCTGAGGTTCGCGACGACGAGGTTCTCGTCAAAGTCGACGACGGCACACGCATGAAATTCGCTCGCTGGGCGATCCGCACAGTAGGCGACGAAGCTGAGAGCGACAAGGGCAGCGACACCCAGGAACAACGGTAGGCTGGTTAATTGGTTGACTGGTTGACTGGTAGGCTGGTTAATTGGTTGACTGGATTGTTGGGTGGCATGGCTACACTGCGGCTGTTTGCAGGGTAGCCATGGGGGGTTAATTGGGTGCCGTGGTTTGGGTGGTTTCAACCACGGTTTGGTTAAGCCCTGGTTGCAAAAAACCCA
>JAOZNE010000206.1:0-1506 GCA_029933955.1 Phycisphaerae bacterium | reverse complement strand
CGAGCAGTTGGTTGATTGGTTAACTGGTTGACTGGTTAACTGGTTGATTAGTTAACTGGTTGATTGGTTGGGTGCCGTGGTTGTCTATTGCCTGTTCCCTACTTGCCTATTCCCTGTTTCTGAACAATAAGGTCATACTCGTCGTGGTCAGCCACGGTGGTCTGGACGAATTGTCCTGCCTCGCTCGGCTCGGTTAGTATGCACAGGCCATCGATGTCTGGAGCTTGACCGTAGTATCGCCCGACGCATCGGCCTCGGGCGTCCACGCCATCCACCAACACCAGCAATCGCTGCCCAGCTTGGACAAGTTCCTCGTTGGCGGCGGCGACGATGTCCCGCTGGGTTTGCATTATCGCATCCGCCCGCTGACGGGCCAGCTCGGCGGGTATCTGGTTTGGCATCTTGGCTGCGTCCGTGCCAGGCTCGGGCGAAAACTCGAACACGCCCAGAGCGTCGAACTGAAAATCCTCCACAAACTCCAGCAGCTCAGCGAAGTCCTCGTCCGTCTCCCCGGGCAGGCCTGCTATCAGGCTCGTGCGGATAATCAGCCCGTCTATTCGCTGGCGGAGTTTTTCCAGCAGGTCTCGGCTCCCCTGACCTGTTATGCCCCGCCGCATCCGCTGCAATACGCCCGTGGCGATGTGCTGCAGGGGCATGTCGATGTATGGCAGGACGCGCGGGCAATCGGCGATGGCGTCGATGAGGTCGTCGTCGAAATTTTTCGGATAGGTGTACATCAGCCTAAGCCATTCCACGCCGTCGATGGCGTCGAGTTCTCGCAACAGCCCGGCCAGGCTCGCCCCGGGCAGGTCGCGCCCGTAGGAGGTAGTATCCTGCGCAATGATATTCAGCTCCAGGGCCCCAGAGCGGACAAGCTCGCGGGCCTCGGCGATGACCATCTCGCTCGGCTTGGAACGCAGCGGGCCTCGGATGGCGGGGATAGTGCAAAACGCGCAAGCCTGGCTGCACCCCTCAGCTATCCGCAAATAGGCAGTGTGCGGCGGCGTCAACAAAAACCGCCCCGCCCCGTCCTGACCTGGCTCATCGCGATAAGGCCCAGCCTTTTTGGTTATCTTCACGAACGCGTCGCTCGCCCCAGCCGAGCTGGCCGAGCCGGTCGCATCGCCAGCTTCGCCAAGCACGGCCCGTAGAATATCCCGCGTGTCGTTGACGCCGATGACCGCGTCGATGCCCGGACGGATATCGAGTATGGACTCGCCGTCTCTGCTGGGCAGACATCCCGCGACCACCACTCGCCTGGCCTGGCCTGCGGTTTTGCAGGCGAGAGCTTCGTCGATAACCCCCAGCGACTCGTCCCTCGCCGAGGCCAGGAAGCCGCAGGTATTTATCACGATGACATCCGCAGCCTCCATCGGCGCGCCGATCAGGCAGCCCTCTTGTGCCAGCTCGGCCAACATCCGCTCGCTGTCCACAAGGTTCTTGGGACACCCCAGCGACACCAGGGCTACACTGATATTTTCTCGCTCGCTCATAGCCGAGATGATA
>JAOZNE010000205.1:0-3786 GCA_029933955.1 Phycisphaerae bacterium | reverse complement strand
GGATTCCTTAAACGATACCGTCAGGACAGGATTCTTGATGTACTTGCTGTATAGTGCGACAAGCTCTTTCTGTACCTGCGGGATGGTCTTGTCAAAGACACTGACCTGGCCTACAAGGAACAGGTGCACCGTGCCGTCGGACTGAACTTCCTCGCCAATCTGATTAAATTTCGAGTCGTACGGAAAGCGGATGCTGATGACGTCGCGAATTTTGAGCTTGTAAAACTGCGCGTCCTGCAGTGTCCGGACGTTGTAGATAATTTCGACCTTGTCGCCGGGGCGTATGCGATAGTCCCGCCGAACTTTCGTGGCGTTGCCTATCTTGGGCATGGGCCAATCCTTGCGGAGGAACTGCTGGGGGTACTTGCTTTTGGCCTGGACTTTCTCCTCGCCACAGCCCGGCAAGGCAGCCAAACCCAAAAAGCTACAAGCCAACACCGCCAGCCCAAGCCAACCGGTTCGCCCGGCACCGAATTTCGCTTTCAATAGATTACTCATGTTTACCTCGTTACCTGAAGGAACGCCTGGGCCTGGACTGACCTGGCCTGTCGCAACCCAGCTGCTGCTCGTTCGTATTTGTTCCAACGCCCGACCTGAAGCAGGAAACTCAGCCGTCCCGCCTCTACAATCGGCCTAATGTATGTCTTGAGCTTTGCCTTGTCAAACGCCTTGGCCCCAGCCTGGGCGTCGGATCTGGTCGAATACGCTCCGACCTGAATCGTCCACTTTCGCCCGTTAACACGTCGGCGGGACAACTTGGCGAGTTTCGACCTGCCAAATAAGTATATCACTCGCTGAAAATGCACGTCCGCCTGCTGCCATCGACCCAAACGCTGCAAAATACAACCAAGCCTGTAATGCGCCCTGTCCACAGGCCTTTGCCTGCGATCAGCCAAGTCTACAACGTGCTGAAAACATTTTTCAGCCCGGGGCATGTCGCCCTTGCGATACGCTATCTCGCCAAGCGCGTCAAACGCCCGAATAAGCAGCTGGATATTATCACTCTTTCGGCTAACCTTTTCAAGGTCGCTCTGTGCCCTGGTTATATCTTTCAGCCTGTACCGGGCCATGCCCCGCAGATAAGTAGCCTGCAAAGCGACACTACCCCGGCCTGTATATTCCAACGCCGCGTCAGCCTGGGCAACGGTTTTTCTATTGTCGCCCGCGCGATACGCACGGGAAGCAATATCCAGGTGCTCCCGAGCCTGCGGGCTTACTGCTTTATATTCGCAACCAATCGTAAAAAGCGAAACCAACGCGCACAGAACCAAGCCACATCCGCGCATATCCGCCGAGCGACTCTCAGAGGTTATTCTCGAATCACCCGGACAACAAGCCGATATTATACGCGCTTTCGACATATTTCCCACAATTCCTTTAGTTTTTCATAAACAACTTTAGTAACCGTTCATGTTTTTGTCAGCCCGAAGCGCCGGGTGCCGTGGTTGCTTTTATTTCGCGTTGCCGAATTGCGTGTTGTATAGTTGGGTATAGAGTTCACAGGTTTCCAGCAGTTGTTTGTGCGGGCCCAGGGCAACGATTTGGCCTTCGTTCATAACGACGATAGCATCGGCGGCGAGAATTGTCTGGAACCGGTGGGCTATCATCACAGCCGTTCTGCCGGTGATAAACTCGCCCATAGCCTGGGAAATCCGCTGCTCGGAATCCGGGTCGATTTGGCTAAGAGCCTCGTCGAAAATAAGCACCGCAGGGTCTCGCAAAATCGCCCGGGCGATAGCGATTCGCTGCCGTTGCCCGCCAGAGAGCGTCGCGCCGCGTTGGCCTACCATGGTGTCATAGCCATCGGGCAGCTCGCGGACGAACTCGTCAACATAGGCCTTTTTCGCGGCATCAAGAATTTGTTGAGGCTTCGGTCGGCGCAGGCCATACGATATATTCTCGCCGATGGTCGCGTTGAAGATAACGGTGTCCTGGGACACCAAAGCTATCTGCCGGCGAAGCGAGCGGAGCGAATGGGTCGCGACATCACGCCCATCGAAAAGTATCTTGCCCCCGCTCGGCTCCAGCAGCCTGGGCAGCAGGCTCACCAGCGTCGTCTTGCCGCACCCGTTTGGCCCGACGATCGCGACGGTCTGGCCTGCCTGGATAGTAAGGTCTATCCCGCACAAGGCTGGGGAGTTGGCGTTGGGATAGGTGTACTCCACCCCCGCCAGCTCGATGCTCCCGCTAAGCCTGGGCAGCATCGGTGCGCCCGGGGTTCGTTTTTCCTTCTGGCGGTCGCGAATCTCGAATATCCGCTCAGCTGCGGCGTCGCCCCGCTGGAACCGGGTAGCGACCTTGCTGAGTTTTCGCACAGGGTCGAAGATAGCTGCGAGCATCACCATCCAGGTGATGAGGTCTTCGATGTCCATGTCGATTTTGTGGTTCAGCACGAGGTACCCCGCACCGCCAGCCGCCAGCAGGCCCACCGTCAGTCCCAACGCTTCGATTGACGGGCTGGTCGCTGCGTCCGTCCGGGCCATGCGCCGTTGCTGTTTGTACAGTTGGCGGTTGACACGATGGAACCGCTTGCGCTCCGCGGCCTCCATGGTGTAGGCTTTGACGATGCGAATGCCCGTGAGCGTCTCCTCCAGCACAGCCAGCATGTCAGCCCAGTTTTCCAGCGCCCGCTTGGTAGACCGGCGGATGATTTTCCCAAACGTGCGGATAAGCACCGCTGCGAAAGGCCCAGCCACCAGGGCGATAAGCGTCATCTGCCAGCTAATCACAAACGCTCCCACCAGCGACGCGACAGCCTTGGCAGGCTCGACGAGCGTCTTGCCGAAGAGCGTCATCTGCGCCCGACCCAGCTCGCTGGAGTCCTGCACAAATCGGCTCATCGTGTCGGTCGTGCCATGCTCGGCGAAAAATGTGATAGGCTGCCGCAGGGCACTGTTGTAACAATGCTCGCGAAGGTCCCACATGCCTCGCAGCACCGCGGTTTGCACGAGATATTCCTGAATGAATCGCAGGCCATTGCGTAGCAGGGTCATGGCGCAGACCAGGCCGATCAGCCACCACAGCATGGGTACTCTGCCCGAGCCGTCCTGTGGGCTGGGGATGTAGCTTGTCAGCCTGCCGAGCAGCCTGGCTTTGCGTTTTAGTCGATGCAGTTTGATCGGGACAAGTCTGGACTGGCCCGAGGCCTGGCTGGCGGGGTTGTAGACTATCAGCTTGACGCGACGGGTTTCGTAGTCCCACCGGGCTAGCTGTTTGCTTAGCTCGTCGCCGCGGAGATATTCTCGCTTGCCGTCTGTCGGGTCGACGAGCCCCAACAGCCAATCGCCCACGATCAGCCCGCCCGCCTGGGCTCGGCCCGTGCGGTCCACCGCCACGACGCGGAGCACCAGCGAAATATTTTGGCCATCGATGTCGGTACCAGCTGGGATGATTTCCCGCACGACTCGCCCGTCCAGTCGGTCGGAGATCATCGTGTTTTGCGCCCAGCCATGGAGACCCTCGTCGCTGGTGAGAATCTTCATGCCCGGCAACATCATGCCAAGCCCGCCACCCCAAAGCACCGCGATAAACAAAACGCAGACAATAGAAATCGCCAGGCGAGTGCGGTAAGGCTTGAGATATTGCAATGATCGGAAAAAGTATTTCATCGAATGCCCTATTTTTAACAGTAGAATCCGACCCTTCTACACGAAAAGCCGCCAAAAAGCAATGTCAAATAGGAGTCCACGGATTACACTGATTTTTAAGAAGATTATACTGATTATTTTTTTATCAAAAAAAACCGTGAAACCGAAGGTTTATTAAATCAGTTTTTAATCCCGCGAA
>JAOZNE010000204.1:0-3808 GCA_029933955.1 Phycisphaerae bacterium | reverse complement strand
GATTTTACCATAAATCGGCGAAAATTTCAATCCTGCTCTTGGTTGCAATACCAATCGATTGTCCGCTGCAAGCCCTCGTCGAAGCCTACTTCGGCGGAGAAACCGAAGCGCTCTTTCGCGCGGGAGGTGTCCAGGCATCGGCGGGGTTGGCCATCGGGCCTGGTGGCGTCCCAGACAAGCTCGCCGTCAAAGCCCGTCAGCTGTTTTATCTTCTCCGCCAGGTCTTTGATGGTTATTTCGAACCCAGCTCCGAGATTCACAGGCTCGCCGTCGTCGTATTGCTGCGTAGCGAGAATTATTCCGCGGGCACAGTCGTCCACGTAGAAAAACTCCCTGCTGGCTGAGCCTGTGCCCCAAACTTCCACCGTCTCCTCGCCCCGCCGCCTGGCCTGGACGAACTTGCGGATAAGGGCTGGTATAACGTGGCTGGTTTGCAGATCGAAGTTGTCGCCAGGCCCGTACAAATTCACCGGCAGGAGAAAGATGCCGCTGAGACCATATTGCGCGCGATAGGCCTGGAGCATCACGAGCAAGGCCTTTTTGGCGATGCCGTATGGCGCGTTGGTCTCCTCGGGGTAGCCCGCCCAGAGGTCTGCCTCCTTGAACGGAACCGGCGTGAACTTCGGATAGGCACAAATCGTCCCGATCTGCACGAACTTCTTCAAACCGACGATGCGGGCGCGTTCGATAAGGTGCAGGCCCATAGCCATATTCGCATAGAAAAACCGGCCCGGGTTGTCGAGGTTCGCACCAATCCCGCCAACCTCCGCAGCCAGGTGTATAACCACGCTCGGAGCCATGTCAGCATACATCCGAATCACGGCAGCTTCGCTCGTGAGGTCGTAATCCTCGATGAGAGGAACCAGGATGTTTTCACCAGGCACGCCGCTGGCTCGGAGCTGGGCCTGGATCCTCCCGCCCAAAAAGCCAGCCCCGCCAGTGATAACAATACGCTCCCTGCTCAAATCCATCATATTCGGGGTCTTTCTGTAGTAAACTTTCACACTTTTTGCGAGGTGTTATTGTCATGTTCGGACGATTTTCCGGAGATGCATTTAATTATGAAATATGCATAAATCCTTGTTTAACAGAGGTAAATGCTATAAAAAAGTGCGAAAGTTTACCTGTATGAAGCCGTCAGTAATCAGTAATCAGTTATCAGCAAAAACAGGAAACTATTGAGCTACTTGTCTATTTGCCTGGCTATTTTTTTTGCGATGCTCAGCCAGTACTCGTTCTTCCCTGGCTTGGCTCCAGTCGTGTTCCACCATCATTTCGACCAGGCCTTCGAAAGTAACCTTTGGTTGCCAGTTAAGTTTATCCCTGGCCTTGGACGGGTCGCCCAGCAGCAGGTCGACCTCAGCTGGCCTGAAGTATCGCTGGTCAATTTCCACATATTTTTCCCAGTCAAGCTCCAGATACGCGAAAACTTTTTCCGCGAATTCCCGCACCGAGTGGGTTTGGCCTGTTGCAACGACGAAATCGTCAGGCTGGTCTTGTTGCAGCATCAGCCACATCGCCTCGACATAGTCGCCGGCAAAGCCCCAGTCTCGTTTGGCATCGAGGTTGCCCAGGTAGAGTTTGTCCTGCAAGCCTTCCTTTATTCGCGTAGCTGCCCGGGTGATTTTGCGGGTAACAAACGTCTCGCCTCGGCGGGGACTTTCGTGGTTGAACAAAATCCCGTTGCAGCAGAACATGTCGTAACTGTCGCGGTAATTTACGGTCTGCCAGTAGCTGTAAACTTTCGCACAGCCGTACGGGCTTCGAGGGTAAAATGGCGTGGTCTCTTTTTGCGGCGTTTCCTGAACCTTGCCATACATCTCGCTCGAGGAAGCCTGATAAAACCGCGTCGCCAGGCCCGTGTCGCGCAGGGCTTCGAGCAGGTTTATAGTGCCAAGCGCGTCGGTAGCTACGGTGTAAACAGGCTGGTCGAAACTGACGCGGACATGAGATTGCGCGCCGAGATTGTAAACTTCGTCAGGCTCGGTGCGAGTGAGTATCTCCCGCAGGCCCATACCGTCGGTCAGGTCGCCGTAGTGTAATTTTAGCCTGACGGTTTTCTCGTGCGGGTCGGCGTAGAGGTGGTCGATTCGTTCGGTGTTGAAGCTGCTGGACCGCCGAATGATTCCGTGGACTTCGTAGCCCTTGTTGAGCAGCAACTCCGCAAGGTAGCTTCCGTCCTGCCCGGTAATGCCCGTAATCAACGCTTTTTTAGCCAAGGTAATTCTCCTGAAACAAGGACTGGCCCCCAAGGTACCGGTTTGCTGCGTGGTTTTCAAGCCCATAGCATGAAATGCAGGGTAAATTCCGAACGACGAAGCCCGAATGCCTGTCAAGAGTCCACAGATTACACGGATTTTGATTAAAGACAAAAAAATCGTGTGATCCTTTTTTAATCCCGTGAAATCCGTGGACTGCTTTTCCCTATTGCCTATTTGCCTATTCCCTACTTGCCTGTTTTATAAAAAAAATCCGTGGTTGTGCTTGTTTTTTGCTGGCGGTGCTGGCATAATAGTCGATTCGTCTTTGTCAAAAGTGAAGATACAATAAGAAGGAAGTGTTTAATGGGACCGATTCTCTCGGCATTAGTTGGATTGCAGAAGATTGAGATAGACCTCTCGAAGTTACGTCGGCGGAGGCACAACAAAGCCAGCGCCGTTACCATACAAGAGTCGCGAATTCAAAAACATCGCGAGGAGCACGAAGCTATTCATAAACAAGGGCTGGAGCTTCGTATGCAGGCGGATGGCTTGGAACTGCAACTCCGCCAGAGCGAGGAGGAACTCGACAAACTCAAGGGCGTACTCAACACCGCCAAGACCAATAAAGAATACGCAGCTGTTCTGACGGAAATAAATACACACAAAGCTGACAATGCAAAGGTCGAGGATAGCGAGCTGAAACTTCTCGCCGAGATCGATGCCGTGAAAAGTCAAGCCCAAGTTATCGAAACTCTCATCACCAAAGAAGAGGCAAAGCTCGCTGAGATAAAGGCCTCCTGCAGCGACGACATCGCCAAGCTCGACAAGATGATCGACGAGCTATCAGCCAAGCGGGCAGAAGCAGCCAGGGAAATCTCGCCGGATGTGCTGGGGCTGTTCGACCGCATAGCCCAGCAGTACGACGGCGAAGCTATGGCCCAGATAGAACAGGCTGGCAAGAAGCCCCCCTACTCCTACGCATGCGGCGGGTGCTACATGAGCCTGAACGCCGAGCACGCAAACGCGCTCCGCACACGAGACGAAATTCGTCAGTGCGACAATTGTCAGCGATTGCTGTATATAGACGAACTGGGAACCTGACGTGCAAGTCGTGATAAACGTAGACGGCGGCTCGCGGGGCAATCCAGGCCCAGCTGGGGCGGGCATTGTAATAGCTGCAGCTGACGACGGGACGATTCTGCACAAGGCGGGGGTTTTCATAGGCCAGGCTACAAACAACGTAGCGGAGTACACAGGCCTGATCGAAGGCCTAAAGCGGGCAGCGAAACTCCAGGCTACCGACGTGAAAGTCCTCAGCGACTCGGAGCTGATGGTGCGACAAATGACAGGCCAATACCGCGTGAAAAACCAAGGCCTGAAACCTCTCTACGAAGAAGCGACACAGCTGGCGGGGCAACTCTCGAAATTTTCAATCGCGCACGTTCGTCGCGAACAAAACGAAGCGGCTGACGCCCTGGCAAACAAGGCGATGAATCTCAAACGAACTTTCGAAGATTAATGATATAAAACAAATCACAGCCATCCCATAACACGATGGCCTGACAGCTCCGTAGGAGCGATATCTTTGTAGTAACGCGATTGTGTAA
>JAOZNE010000203.1:0-3813 GCA_029933955.1 Phycisphaerae bacterium | reverse complement strand
GAAATATAACTTGCATTGGCCTGTAGTCGCGGTTATAATATAACCTTGATGAAATATGAAGTCCGCATCAAGAAGAAGGTCGACCGCAGCTTGAAGAAGCTACCAGCTGACGTTCGCAAGCTGCTGTACTTGTTGATTGCGGATCTTCAAACAGCAGGCCCGGTTCAAAAGAGTTGGCGGAACTTTTCGCCGTTGGCCAAGGGCCGATATCACTGTCATTTGACATATCGATATGTAGCTTGCTGGACATATCGAAAAAAAGAAATCGTAATTGAGGTGTACTATGTTGGCACTCGTCAAAAAGCCCCATATTGAGCTGTCGATTCATGGCGAGCACATCGACGATCTGCTTGCCTGGATCAACAAAAAGTATGACGTTACCGTCCTCGCCGACGAGGAGCAGGGAGACTTCGTCCCCATTGAAAGTACGGGGTTCTGGAAGGAAATGGAAAAGAATCGCGTCGGCAATCTGCTCGCCGGTGCCAGACTCAAAGCTGGGCTGACCCAGGCCCAGTTGGCTAAGCGGCTGGGCATTCGTCAGAATATGGTCAGCGACTACGAACGCGGGCGGCGCACTTATTCAGACGCCATGGCCAGGCGTCTTGGCAAAACTCTCAAAGTCAAAGAAGAACATCTGAAACACGCAAGTTCGTAGGCCATGCAAATTGTTGCATAGCAAAAACAAAAAAGGCATGCCCGTACGCCCAAGCCACGCACGTCCAAGCCGCCCATTGCTCATCGGCTGCCGGTTCGCTACAATGCCGCCCTGGCAGTAGGGTCGGCCACTGCCGACCAATGGATTGGCCGCGCAGCACAAAGGATATCGCAAATGATTCATCGCATCGAAATTCGGACCAAGGCTGGCTTTGGCGACCCGCACGCCGCGGGCGTCGCTTCGCACATCGGCGAGCTGGGCATCGCGAGCGTCTCAGCCGTTCGCTCAGCCCGGCTGTTCTTCCTTATAGGTAGCCTCTCGGCCGCCGACGCCCAGACCGTAGCCCAAGGCCTGTTGGTAGACCCGGTTACCGAGGAGTTCCACATCGGCACCTCGCCAGCGGACGCCTCAGCTGCGATAATCGAAGTCCACCTTCAGCCCGGCGTGATGGACCCGGTAGCCAACTCCGCCCAGGGCGCGATACGGGAGATGGGCCTGAGCATCGACCAGGTTCGCACAGCCAGGCGGTACGAACTGACAGGCCAGGTGAGCGACGAGCAGCGAGAGACCATCGCCCGCAGGCTCCTTGCCAACGCGGTTATCGAGGATGTTTTCTACGAAGCTCACACCCCCGCCGAGACAGACCCCGCAAGCTACGAGCTGAAGGTCGTGGAAGTTCCCATCCGCAATCTGGACGAAGCTGGGCTGATGAAACTTGCTGAAGAAGGCGAGATGTTTTTGAGCATCGTCGAGATGCGGGCTATCCAGTCGTATTTCCGGAAGCTGGACAGAGAGCCTCGCGACGTTGAGCTGGAAATGATAGCTCAGACCTGGAGCGAACACTGTGGCCACAAGACTTTCCGGTCTGATGTGGTGGTGAAAAACGCCGCGGGCGAGACCGTCGAGCAGTTCGAGAATCTGCTGAAGACTACCATCTTCAACTCGACGATGGCCCTGGCCAAGCCCTGGTGCCTGAACGTTTTCGAGGACAACGCCGGCGTCATCGAGTTCGACGACGACTGGGCGGTCTGCTTCAAGGTCGAGACGCACAACCACCCCTCAGCTATCGAACCCTACGGCGGAGCCATGACCGGCATCGGCGGGGTCGTCCGCGACCCAATGGGCACGGGCCTGGGCGCCCGACCCGTCGCCAACACCGACGTCTTCTGCTTCGGCCAGACCGACATGCCCCTGGCCAGCGTGCCAAAAGGCGCCCTGCACCCCCGCCGAGTTATGCGCGGAGTTGTCTCCGGCGTGCGAGACTACGGCAACCGCATGGGCATACCAACGGTCAACGGCGCGGTCTACTTCGACCCGCGATATGTGGGCAACCCGCTGGTTTTCTGCGGCACGGTAGCGGTCATGCCCAAAGATAAATGCAAAAAATGTTGGCCAAACCCGGGCGACGCGATTCTCTGCGTCGGCGGACGAACAGGCCGAGATGGCATCCACGGCGCGACCTTCAGCTCGGGCGAGCTGACACACCAACACGAGACGCAGTTCAGCCATGCTGTGCAAATCGGCAATGCGATTACCGAAAAAAAGACGCTCGACACGATTCTCCAAGCCCGCCAGGCTGGGCTGTTCTCCGCCATTACCGACTGCGGTGCCGGCGGACTGAGCAGTGCCGTCGGCGAGATGGGCGAGAAGATCGGCGCCGAGGTTCACATCGACCGGATCCCGCTGAAATACGCGGGCCTGACCTACGCCGAAGCCTGGATTTCCGAAGCTCAGGAACGAATGGTGCTGTCCGTGCCGCAGGAAAATGTCGAAGCGATTCTGGGCGTCTTCGAAGCTGAGGGCGTCGAGGCGACGGTGATTGGTCATTACGGCACCGACGGCGGCAAGCTGAACCTGTTCTACGACGCCGTGCGGGTCGGCGAGCTGGACATGGACTTTTTGCACGATGTGCCGCGACCGACCAAAGAAGCTCTGTGGGATTTCTCGCCCGTCGCTACGCAACTGCCCGGGCCTATCGACCACAACGACGCGCTGCTGAAAATCCTGGCCTCGCCGAACGTCGCCAGCAAAGAATGGATAATCCGACAGTACGACCACGAAGTCCAGGGCGGCAGCGTCATCAAACCACTCGTGGGCGCCGCCGAAGACGGCCCGGGCGACGCCGCGGTGGTCAGGCCAATCCTCGACAGCGACCGGGCGGTTGCGATATCCTGCGGCATGAACCCGCTGCTGGGCGACCTCGACCCGTATCAGTCCGCACTGCACGCTATCGACGAAGCTCTGCGGAATATCATAGCTGTGGGCGGCAACCTTAGCCGCACCGCGATTTTGGACAACTTCTGCTGGGGCAACTGCAACAAGCCCGACCGCATGGGCGCGTTGGTCCAGGCAGCCAAGGCCTGTCGAGACGCCGCGGGGATATACGGCACGCCGTTCGTCAGCGGCAAGGACAGCCTGAACAACGAATTCCAAACCGACGACGGGCAGACCATCGCAATCCCGCCGACGCTGCTGGTATCAGCGTTCGGGATCGTCGCCGACGCGAACAAGTGCGTTACCTCCGACGCCAAGGCTTCGGGCAACAGCCTGTTTGTCCTGGGCCAAACCCGCAGCGAACTGGGCGGCAGTCATCTTGTAAAAGTTCTGGCCCTGCCCAGCGGCAACGATGTCCCGCCGGTGGATTGCAAAGCAAACCTGCAAACGATGCAAGCCTTGCAACAAGCCATCGAAGCGGGCCTTGTCCGCTCCTGCCACGACCTCTCCGAGGGAGGCCTGGCCATCGCTGCAGCAGAGCTAGCCTTCGCAGGCAATCTTGGCGTGGAAATTTCCCTCGCCGACATTCCGATATCCAAACAAGACGGAATAGATGAGCAGGCCTGGCTGCTCGCCAAAACCTTCGGCGAGTCCGCAGGGCGTTTCCTCGTGGAGGTAACGCCGGAAAACCTCGACGCCTTCGCTGCAACCATAGCCAAAGTTCCTTGTGCTAAAATCGGCAAGGTAACCGACACCGCGCGAATAATCATCGGAGATAAAATCGACATCGACATAAAAACTGCCAAGGCAGCCTGGCAAGGCACATTCGATTGGTAATTTTGTAACCGTTCACGTTTTTTTGAGCAATGCGAAAGGATTCTCATGGCTTATAATTTTCCGCCTTGCGATTGGAATCAGGCGTTTTTATAAAAAACTTTTGCCGC
>JAOZNE010000202.1:1489-3839 GCA_029933955.1 Phycisphaerae bacterium | reverse complement strand
CGCCAAGAAGTCCGCCAAGCTGGCCAAGATTAGAACTCCCGCCAAGAAGTCCGCCAAGCCGGCCAAGATAAAAAAGCTCGCCAGGAAACCGGCCAAGATAAAGAAACCGGTCAAAGCTAAAATACCTGTCAGGGCGACGGTTAAAACCCCTGCTGTGAAGCGATCGTCGGGTGGTCGTAAGTCTTTTATTTCGACCGCACCGTGGACTCTCCTGGCTCCGCCACGCGATTATGTCGCGGTAAAAAAAACAACGCCATCCCGCCCTGCTGTCTCTTCCAAGTTGCCAACTGGCGTGGGTGTCTGGCGGCCTTGCAAAAAAATAACGTCAACGCGAAAAATAGCGACACGAAAACCCGCCAAGAAACCCGCCAAGAAACCCGCCAAAAAACCTGTTGCCAAGCCATATCGGCCTGATTGGTCATGGTCGTCTTTGCCTCGCCTGCGTGGTCGATCGCGTAGCGGCAGGGCGTTTTCCGCCACAACCCCCTGGGCCAGGCAGAGTTCTTTGTCCCGGCGGGTTTCGGACGATGAATTACCTGTAACCAAAGTTCCCTTGCCCACCCTGCCTTCGCCGGAGCGTGTGGTGGCGTGCGAGCTTCGAGTCGTGCGGGTGGCTGACCGAAAGGTCATCCGCAGCGTCAGTGCCCTTGCCACCTGCGGCAACATAGGTTCCCTGGCCCGGGCGTTGGTGGGCGAATTGTCCCGGAGCGGTTCGGTTCCACGGGGAGCGTCGGTGGTGGCAGTGTCGCTGGGCAATCGCCAGGGTACCGCTCAGGGCGTGCTGCTGGCTGAGGCGATGACCGACAGCGTCGCCAGGGCATTGCGGCGCAGAAAGCAATTTCGATTTCTCAAACAGATTGACTTACGGGACATTCTCGGCGACGAGCAGAAGCTGGAATCGGCCAGCTGCGTTACTGCTCCCAAGTTGCGAGGCCTGATGCGCAACGCCCGCTATATTGTTGTTGGCGGCATTGCTATCTCTGAGCAGATAATCAGTTTCCCCGCAGTCTCCCACCAAAGCCAGGCTGAGCTTGTGGCTGCTAACTCTACGGATCAGGATGGCTGATTGTTATTGCGGATTGCGGAAAGGACGAAGGATGAAGGTTTTATTGGTAGGCGGCGGGGGACGGGAACATGCCCTGGCGTGGAAACTCATGCAGTCGCCATTGTGCGAGAGGCTTTACGTCGCGCCGGGCAATCCGGGTATCGAAGCCGACGGCGGGCAGTGCGTGGATATCTCGGCTGAGGACAACGCAGCCCTGGTGAACTTCGCGCGGGAAAACGGCGCGGGCCTGGTGGTGGTAGGCCCGGAGATTCCCCTTGCCAATGGCCTGGGCGACGACGTGCGGGCTGCGGGAATTCTCTGCTTTGGCCCGACGAAACAAGGCGCCCGTATCGAGTCTGACAAAGCTTACGCCAAGACTCTCATGCAACACGTTTCCCTGCCGACCGCTGAGGCGAGAATTTTTACCGACTTCGAAGCTGCCAAGACGTACGTGCTATCTCGCGACCACGGCGTGGCGGTCAAGGCGTCGGGCCTGGCTGCGGGCAAGGGCGTTATCGTGTGTCCCGAGCCTTACCAAGCGGTCAAGCCACTCGAAGAAATCATGCGGGACAAAGTCTTTGGCCAGGCTGGTCAGACGGTTCTTATCGAGGAAATGCTCACTGGCCAGGAGGCGACTGTGCTTGCCCTGTGCGACGGGCGGAACATTTACCCCATGGAAGCCCTGCAGGATCACAAGCCAATCGGCGAGGGAGACACCGGCCCGAACACCGGCGGGATGGGTGCGTACAGCCCCGTGCCGATAGTTGACAGCAAGACCATGACCTACGTCGACCGCGAAATTCTCGTGCCGATAGTTGACGCGATGCGGCGGGACTTTGGCCGATACGAAGGCGTGCTGTACGTCGGGCTGATGTTCACCCCAGCGGGGCCTAAGGTTATCGAGTTCAACTGCCGATTTGGCGACCCGGAATGCCAGCCTTTGATGATGAGGCTAAAGAGCGACCTGCTCGAAGCTATGATAGCCACCGCGGAGCATCGGCTGGACGAGGTTACGCTCGAGTGGGACACGCGACCGGCGGTCTGCGTGGTGATGAGTTCAGCGGGGTATCCGGGGCCTTATAAAAAGGGCTTGGAGATAACCGGCGTGGAAGAAGCCGACGCTATGGACGACGTGAAAGTTTTCCATGCGGGCACAGCCTGGCAGGGCGACAAGCTGGTAACCGCAGGCGGCAGAGTGCTGGGGGTAACCGCCCTTGGCGACACCCTGGCCCAGGCTCAGGAGCAGGCATACGGCGCGCTGACGAAAATCAACTGGCAGGGAGCCTACTGGCGAAACGATATCGC
>JAOZNE010000202.1:0-1389 GCA_029933955.1 Phycisphaerae bacterium | reverse complement strand
GTCGTGCAGTTTCTGTAGCCGATCCAGCGAAGAGGTAGGCCCGATAGTCGAAGGCCCAAACGGCGTGCACATTTGCAGCAACTGCGTCGAGCTGTGCCACAATATCATCAAGCAGGAACAGCACCGCAACAGCGATGCTACCAGACCCACCCTCGGAGCGATACCCTCGCCGCGGAGTATCAAGGAATTTCTCGACGAGTACGTCATCGGCCAGGACCTGGCCAAGAAGGTGCTCGCGGTGGGCGTCCATAATCACTACAAACGTCTGGGGCATTCCGACCAGAAAGAACCGGACGATGTCGAGATAGAGAAGTCCAACGTTCTGCTCATAGGCCCGACGGGCTGCGGCAAGACGCTCCTGGCCCGGACGCTGGCCAGGGTGCTCAACGTGCCTTTTGCCATCGGTGACGCAACGACGCTCACCGAGGCTGGGTATGTCGGCGAGGACGTGGAAAACATTCTGCTCAAGCTTCTCCAGGCTGCGGACTACGACCTCGAAGCAGCCGAGCGGGGCATTATCTATATCGACGAGATCGACAAAATCGGCAGAACCACGCAGAATGTTTCGATTACCCGCGACGTCAGCGGCGAGGGCGTTCAGCAGTCGCTGCTGAAAATGCTCGAGGGCACCACCGCCAACATTCCGCCCCAGGGTGGCAGAAAGCATCCGGAGCAGCAATATATTCAGCTGGACACGTCCCAGATTCTTTTCATTTGTGGCGGGACGTTTACCGGGCTGGAAGATATTATTCGCAAAAGGCTAGGCCGACAGCTTATCGGGTTTGTCTCTGAGGACAGTCCGGACACCACACCCAAGGATCACGCCGAGACGCTTGCCAAAGTGCAGCCTGACGACTTGGTACATTTCGGGATGATCCCTGAAATGATAGGCCGACTGCCCGTGATTACCTCGTTGGCTCCGCTGGACGAGGACGCGATGATCCAGATTCTTACCGAGCCTAAAAACGCTCTGGTCCGGCAGTTCAGGCGGTTCTTTGAAATCGAGGATGCCCAGCTTGAGTTTTCCGATGGAGCTTTGCACGAAATTGCCCAAAAGGCTCTCAAGCGAGACGTCGGCGCCCGCGCGCTGCGGGCGGTTATCGAGGAGATTATGCTGGACCTGCTTTACGATCTGCCAGAGCACAAGGAGTCCGGAGCGGTGTACGAAATCACCGCTGACATGGTTACAGGCCAGACCGCCCCGACACTCTTCGCAGCTCACAAAACGAAAAAGAACAAAAAGAACTCCGCGTAGACAGTGGCTGGTTGACTGGTTAACTAATCAACCAGTCAACAGCACAGCGGTTGGGTTACTGAAAATCGGTCAGTTTGAGTATTTTAACATAGCCAGGTTTTTGCAGCAGCTTGACATTGGCTCCGACGCGAATT
>JAOZNE010000028.1:8721-14273 GCA_029933955.1 Phycisphaerae bacterium | reverse complement strand
GTTCACGGCGTTGGGTGCCACCCGACCTGGGCTGAAGAAAACCGTGAACGGTTACGTTGTTTTTTTTTAATTCGTGTTTATTTGTGTCCATTCGCGGTTCGCTGTTTCTTTTTGTTCCGGTTTTACAGACAGAATATCGCATAGCCCGCCGAGGCCAGGATTAGCGATATCGTTGGTGTCATCAGCCAACCCAGGGCGATGTTTCGCAACGACCGAAACTTCAACGCCTGCGCGCCGCGGATCATGCCTATCCCGATTATCGAGCCGATGATAGCTTGGGATGTGCTGACCGGCACGCCGATGATAGCGAAGATGTGTACGGTAATAGCCATGGACGAAACCGCGACGAATGCGGTAAAAGCGTCCAGGGGCATGACCCCCGAACCCACCGCCATCATCACCCGCTTGCTGTACGTCAGCACGCCCAGGGCTATGGCAACTCCGCCTAGCAGGGCGAGTTGGCTGTCCGAGACGCCGGGGATTTTGTCGGAGAAAATCCCCGTCGCGTTGGCTACATTGTTGGCGCCCAGGGCATACGAGCCATAGGTGCCGACCACGAGCAGGCCACCCCAGAGAATTTTGTCGCGGGTCAGGATGCTCATTGGCACACAGCGAATCAGGCTGGCCAGGAGCTTGTAGAAAATCAGCGAGATAAACATCGCTCCGATGGGCGTCGCTATCCAGCAGGTAACCACCTTGGTCAGGCCCGCCCAGTTCATGTCCTTTGTCGCCAGGCCCACGCCCGCTATTGCCCCGACGATAGCCTGGGATGTGCTGATCGGCAGCCTCACTATGGTCATAGCGGTTACGGTAATCGCCGTAGCGATCGAGACGACCAGCAGCGTAGCCTGGGTCTGGTCGGTCAGTCCGCTGAGCGTGTGGATGCCCGCCTGGCCCTCGAGAACAGCTCCGAGAATTATCGCCAACGAGCAAAGCACGCACGCCTTGCGGAATGTGATAATCCGCGAAGCCACAGCCGTGCCGAAAACGTTGGCAGCGTCGTTGGCACCCAATGCCCAACCCAAATACAGCCCACCTGTCAGCGGCAACATTCTGTTTTCTCCGTGTAAAAAATCAAACTGGCCTATTTTTCAAAGCCAGCCAGTAGCGACAGCCCAATTTTCAATAACCAGAATAGTAGAACCAGGCCCGCCGGGCAACCTATTTTACTTTGTCGCTATTGTGCGCGGGGAGGGCATTTTGTCTTTTCAAAGCTCCTCGCGTTGTGTAGAATAGCCAGTCCGTTATAGAACAGGGAACCTATATGAAAGGGAATCAAAATGAACCGAACGAAACTTGTCGTACTGTTGGCTAGCGTTTCGCTTTTGGCAGGAGGCTGCGTTGGCAGGGCAATTAAAGAGGGCGTTGGAACGGTGACTGGTGCCAAGGGCGTCTATAAAGAGGTTCGCTCGCCCGGGTCGCTGGTGGCGTATCAGAACTTCGAGGTTGGTGCCTTTACCGATACGTTCGGGCGGACGCCGGGTTCGTTGCTCCGCAAAATTCCCGCTGAAACCCGTACCCGACTGGCTGAGGCCAAGCTGGGCGTTGGCGGTGGCGGCAAGGCGCTGCTAATCCGGGGCGAGGTGATTTACTTCGAGAAGGCCGGCGCGATGGGCCAGGCGTTCGGGCCGCTCGAGGAGGCTGTCTGCGAAGTGCAACTGGTGGACAAAGCCACCGGCGAGGTTATCGGCAACGCGACATGCGTCGGTCGAAGCACAGCGACGGTCAACCAGGGTCTGGACAAAAAAGCCCAAGGCCTGGCTAAGGCCATCGTGGACTGGATCAAGAGCAACAGGCCTGAAGAAGACTGATTTATCGGTGGACTGGTTGACTGGTTGATTAGTTGACTGGAAAAAGATTACAAAAACAGCACAACAACCAGTCCACATGCAGCACAGTCGCCCTCGGCTGTGGTTTTTAGCAGCTCCTGAGTTTTCGCAGCCGAGGGCGGCTGTGCTGCGTTTTTTTGGTATAATAATGTTCGTATCGTGTTTCGCTCAAGTTCCGGGCGACATCAGGCCGATATTGAAGTTAGCGTTGGGCATGGATGCCCGGCCAAATCAGGCTGCAGGAGAATGGAATCGATGTGTCCCTACATGGAAAAATCCGACCCTCGGTGTGCAACTCACATGAACATGCGAAACATCGTTCAGACTTTCGCGCATTGCGTGGGCCGATACGATATGTGTCCCGTTTATCAGGAATGTCAAAGCCCCTGCACCCATGAATGCTCAAGCCCGACAGACGCGTTCGTCTTCCTGGCAGCCTCGTGAAAACGCGGGCCACTGCTCGAGCCTCCAGGGTTTTCTGGACTACATCCGGGCTGAGTGTGGTCTGTCCGCCAACACCGTCGATGCATATCGGGGCGACCTGCTAAACTTTTTTTCGCACCTGCGACAAGCCCGTTGCGACGACCTGGCCTCGCTGGCCCCCGGGCATATCGAATCTTTCGTCGGATACTGTCGTCGTCGAGACCTGGCCGACGCTTCTATCGCCCGGGCTGTCGCAGCCGTTGGGACATTCTGCAAGTTCCTCGTGCTGGAAAAGGTTATCCCGCGCGATCCGACCGAAACCATCGTCAGCCCGAAAAAATGGAATCGCCTGCCATCTGTGCTAAACGACCAGGCCCTGACCAAACTGCTGCGGGAGCCAGACCCAACTATGGATTTATACGCCCTGCGTGACAGGGCGATTCTGCTGCTGCTATATGCCACCGGCATCCGGGCCAGCGAGCTGACGGGCCTGAAGACAACCGACCTCAACACCACCCTGGGCGTGATTCGTGTGCTGGGCAAGGGGTCGAAGGAAAGAATCGTCCCCCTGGCAGACCAGGCCATCGAAGCCATCGAGCAATATGTGCGAACCTCTCGCCCCGCTATGTCGCAAAGCCGGGACGCCGGCGAGATATTCCTCACCCGCACCGGCAGAAAACTGCTGCGTGAGGATGTCTTTCGGATCGTCGTCAAGTACGTCCGCCGGGCCTTGCCAGGCTCGCACGCCTCGCCGCATACGCTTAGACACTCCTTCGCAACGCAGCTACTCCAGGGCGGCGGAGACCTGCGAAGCGTGCAGGAAATGCTAGGCCACGTGGATATCGCAACGACTCAAATATACACCCACATCGACGCCAAACGCCTACGAGAAGTCCACAAAAAATTCCACCCCAGAGGTTAGTACTCTGTCCCATGAATAATGACGGGTACCTGCTTGTGGCGATAAGGCATCTGCCGCGTCATAAAAGAGGCGGAATATCTACAAATACGAGCTAATTGCAAAACTATTCGGAAATGTAGCACAGTCGCCCTCGGCTGTGTTGAATTTGCTATATTTACGGTGTTTTTCACACAAACTTCCCAGCCGAGAGCGGCTAGGCTACATGTTTTGCAATCGGCTCACAGTTAAGAGACTTTTTCTGCCTTCGGCGGGACTATTTTGTCAGTTTTTTTGGTTCCAATCCCAAGCAGTTGGCTCAACTGCGTCAGAAAACAGCCCCTGGCGGGGCTGGAGTTTATCGCATTGCTGCAACCAGCATAATTGTAAAGAATTGGCACCGATAAGGATACCAACCCCATGCCGTATGGCACCGCCACGGCGGGCGCGCAGTCCCGCGTTGCCCTATCCCCTCTGGCGACGGGGTGTTAACCATACATGCCGGAGGCCATAAAGCGTTAAACTCAAGACCGTTGCAGATAAAACTCTGCGAAAAACACCGACTGTTCGGGATGAAAACCTGAAAGACCAAAGCCCAAACTATAACTCTACACTCTCCTGCAAACATGGGACGTTAATAAAAAATATCAAATACAAATATGATGCAATTTTTCACTGGGGGGATGCGTTATAATGGCGGGCAGGGAGTTTGATGGCATGGCTTGTTTTTGGCGACAATCCGTAGCGGTTTCCTTGGCGTTGATGCTTACCTGGTTGGCGTGCGGGACAGCCTCAGCTCTGGCGTTTGACAATCCCAAGGCCAGGCCTCCCCGTGCCAAGCCTCACCGTCGTAGTGGCGGCGAGAGCGTCCCCCCATTGCCCCTGCCCGCTACGCCCTTGCGACGCTCCGAACGAAAACGCCAGCCAGCCCCGCCTGCCCTGATCGGCATGATAACTTTCACAGGCCAACCGCAATACAAAATAGTCCAAGGCCAACGCCGGCGAGTCGCTGGCCAAAAGTTTCCCACCACGCAGGTCGACATCGCCTCGCTGATGCGGTACGCCAACAGCAAACTAAAAATTCGCTACCGATATATGCAGACCTCGCTGGCGAAGTTCTCGTGGGACCCGACCGAGCTGCCACTCTTGTATATCACAGGCTGGACGCCCATGCCCCGGCTCGACAAGGCTGTCATAGCTCGGCTCCGGCGATACTTGTACGACGGTGGAACGCTCGTGCTCCACGCCCAGTGCGGCAGGGGCGAGTTCCATCTCTCCGCCAGGCGCGAGCTGGCAAAAATATTCCCCAAGCGAAAACTCGCGATGGTCGACACCGACTCGCCGTTGTTCAAAGCATACTTTAACATCCCGCAGATGCGCTTGCGCCTGGGCAACGAGCCTGTAAAAACAGTGCCGCCGTTGCTCGAGGCGGTCTATCTGGGTTGTCGCCCGGCGATACTGCTCTCGGCGGTGGACCTCAACTGTAGCTGGGATATTGAAAACAAGCCCATCGGCGGCGGGCTGTTGTATCATCGCGAGGATGGCTTAAAACTTGGCGTGAATATCATTACGACGACCCTGGCGAATTTTCAGTACGCCCGGGCATGGGGGACTCAGAAGCAGTATCCAAAGCCCGGGCCAGATTCTGCTGGGCAGGAGCTTGTTGTCGCGCAGGTGGCTCACGCGGGCGACTGGGACCCGACGCCGCATGGCCTGGCCAACCTGATGAAGTACATCCGCCAGGCCACGACGCTGAAGGTTCAGTTTCAGCCACAGAGCGTCGGCCTGACGGACGTCGAGGTGTTTCGACATCCGGTGTTGTACATGACGGGCCTGGGAGATTTCAAGTTGGCCCGGGACGAGGTGCTTCGGCTTCGGGAGTATCTCTCAGCAGGGGGTGTGCTTATCGCCGAGGCTGCCGCTGGGCGAAAGGCGTTTGATGTCGCGTTTCGGCGGGAGATAAAACGGGTACTGCCCGCAGGCGAGCTGAAGCTCCTGCCGCCGGGGTCGCCCGTGTACCAAAGGCCTTTCCAGATTACGACGGTGAACTATACCGCCATGGTCAAGGCTGCGAACCCCGCACTAAACGCTCCGATGCTGGAGGGCATTACTGTCGCCGGTCAGCTGGGCGTTATCTATTCGTCGATGGGCCTGGCCAGCGGTTGGGAGCAACTGGGCCTGGCCTACAATCGAGGCTATGCCGATACTGACGCACTTCGGCTTGGCGTGAATATCATAACCTACGCCATGACGCATTAAGCTGCGCGTAGCACAGCCGCCCTCGGCTGTGTTTTTTTATCCCAGCCATTCCCCGTGTCATTCCCGCTTTCGCGGGAATGACAAAAAAACACAAAAAGCATGGGCAAGATGCCCACACTACCATGGCTACCCAATCAACCAAT
>JAOZNE010000028.1:0-8621 GCA_029933955.1 Phycisphaerae bacterium | reverse complement strand
AACCAATCAACCAGTCAACCAGCAACTGCGGTTTCAGACTTTCACTTTGAATCGTTCGCCTTTTTTCAGGTCTAGTGCGAATGCGGTCAGCCAGTCTGCTACGCGTTGCAGGTCTCGCAGGTCCATCATCTCGACGGTCGAGTGCATGTATCGCGTCGGCGGGCTGACGATGGCTGAGGGCACGCCGCCGTTCTTCGTCCACATGACATAGGCGTCCGTGCCGCCAGTGAGCGAGAATGTCTCGATTTGCAGCGGGACTTTCTTTTTCTCCGCCACCTTCCGCAGCCTGTTTACCAGCACGGGGTGGTTCTCCCGCCCAATCGACACGGTTGGCCCCTTGCCCATTTTCACTTCGCCGTGCTGCTTGACATCAATGCCCGGCGTGTCCGTCGCATGGGTTACGTCAACCGCGATGGCAAGGTCAGGCTGAATGTTTGCAACCTGCATCTGCGCGCCGTTGCAGCCTGTCTCTTCCTGCACAGAGCTGCACGCGAACAGGGCACACTTTGGTTTCACCTTGGCCACCGCTGTCATGCGGAGCGTCTCGGCTGCTATCCAACAGCCTATGCGATTGTCCAACGCACGCGAGACAGCTATGTTTTTGTCGAGCATCTCGAAGTCGTCCACGAATGTAATCGGGTCGCCCACAGCCACCTTTCGCTTGGCAGCCTTGTCGTCAGCTGCTCCGATATCGATGAAAACTTCGTGCATTTTCGGAGGCTTGGGGTCTTTGTCTCGCTTGGCAATATGAATGGCGGTCGCTCCGATGACGCCGCGGACGATTCCCTTGGCAGTGTGAATGTTGACGCGCTTGGAGCGAACCAAAGCTGCGTCGACGCCGCCGATCTGCTGGAAGTAGATGAAGCCTTCCTTGGCGATGTGCTTGACCATCAAGCCGATCTCGTCGACATGACCGTCGATGAGCAGCTTCGGATCCCCAGCGGGATTCAGCACAGCCACGGCGTTGCCGTATGCGTCGGTGCGGATTTCGTCGGCGAAAGGCCTGACGTAGTCGCACCAGATTTTTTGGATTTTGGACTCATAGCCGCTCGGAGACGGGGTGGTCAGCATGGCTTGGAGAAATTCGAAAGATTCAGCTCGCATGGTTTCGTTCCTTTATGTTTATGTTGAACCAGCGAGATATTTAACTAAAATCTCGGAACAATATCAACGAATATCGACATGAAAGAATTTCACGAGAAAAATTCGGATTTGTCCTTGCTGGCCCGGTGGGACAATAAATATGTGTGGCATCCGTTTACGCAGATGCAACAGTGGATGTCTCAGGCCGACCAGGCTGGTCGCGTTATCGTCTCGGCTGAGGGTTTCGAACTGATAGACGAGCGTGGCGAGCGGTTCATTGACGGGTTCTCCAGCTTGTGGTGTAACCTGCATGGCCATCGCGTCGAGCAGATAGACCAGGCCATCACCCGGCAACTGGGCCAGGTCGCCCATACCACGCTGCTGGGTCACGCGTCGCCGCCGAGCGTCGAGCTGGCCCAGAGGCTGGTGCGGATGACCCCAGCTGGGCTTGACAAAGTTTTCTACAGCGACAGCGGAGCCACGGCGGTGGAGGTGGCTTTGAAAATGGCGTACCAGTTTTTCCACAACCAGGGCGAGCGTGGCCGCACGCGTTTCCTGGCCCTGCGAAACAGCTATCATGGCGACACCATAGGCTCGGTCTCGCTTGGCGGCATTGAGACTTTTCACAGCATCTTCCGCCCGCTGCTGTTCGAGGCGACCTTCGTCGATTCGCCAAACGCTTATTATCACCCAGCCGGCGCGGAGGCTGGCGCAGCGGTGCTGGAACAGATAGACCAAACCCTGGCTGAGGCGCCCGGGCAGTTCTGCGCGATGATCGTCGAGCCGCTCGTTCAGGGGGCTGCGGGAATTTTGACGCACGAGCCAGGCTTCCTGCAAGGCGTGCGGGAACTCACGCGAAAGCATGGCGTGTTTATGATAGCGGACGAGGTGGCGACGGGCTTTTGTCGCACGGGGAAGCTCTTCGCCTGCGAGCATGAGAGTGTCAGCCCAGACCTTATGTGTCTGGGCAAGGGTTTGACGGGTGGCTATCTGCCCGTGGCTGCGACGCTGGCTAGTCAGGAAATTTTCGACGGGTTCTGCGGCGAGGCTGACCAGGGGCGAACCTTCTATCACGGACACACCTTCACCGGCAACGCCCTGGGCTGTGCCGCAGCGGTCGCCAGCGTAGACCTTGTAAAGTCCTCAGGCCTGCTGGAATCCTTGCCAGCCAAAATAGACCTCATAGGCCATCGGCTGGGCGAGTTGGCGGAGCATGACAACGTCGGCGACATTCGACAACGCGGCATGATGGTCGGCATTGAACTGGTAGCCAGCCGACGGACAGGCCAGGCCCTGGACCCGCAGAAGCTAACAGGCGCAGCGGTTTGTCTGGCAGCCCGCAAACAAGGCTTGATAATCAGGCCACTGGGCGACGTGGTGGTACTAATGCCCGCTCCAGCTATGGACATCGACACGCTGGAGCGAATGCTGGACATAACAATCGAAACAATCCGCGAGTTTAGTTTTCAGAAGGTTTAAAAAAAATGCATGAAATGTCCATAGCTGTTGAGTTGGTTCGGCAGTTGGAATCGTTGGCTGGGGCTAACGGTATTCAGCGGGTCGAGAGCTTGGCCGTTCAGGCTGGGGCGATGCGCGGGATAGTGCCCGAGGCCCTGGATATCGCATTTGCGTCCGCTGGGGAGGGCACCGTGGCGGAGGGTGCGAAACTGGAATTGGAGATTGTCCCCGCCGTGGCAAAGTGTAGGCTGTGTGGCTGTCAGTTCGAGCCAAGTGTTGACTCTTACCTCTGCGCAGGGTGTAATCAGGCTGATGTGGATATCATCCAGGGCAACGAAATTCTGCTGACCTCGGTAACGGGCTTGGAGAAAAACGAAGGACGCGACACGAATGAAGATTAATGTGGTCAAGAATGTTTTGGAAGTCAACGACGCAGCCGCTGCTGAGAATCGCGACCTGCTGGACGAAGCTGGGGTTTTGGCGGTGAATATCATCTCGGCCCCCGGCAGCGGCAAGACCTCGCTGCTGGAGAGGACGCTCCCAGCTCTGGGCGAGTTGGCTTCAGCGGTTATCGTGGGCGACCTGCAAACCTCGCGCGACGCCGAGCGGCTGGGCGACAAGGCCCGGGCTGTTACGCAGGTAAACACCGAGGGAGGCTGCCATCTCTCCGCCGTGCAGATAGCCAGTGCGCTGGGGGGGCTGGACCTGGCTGGGCTTGATTTTATGTTCATCGAGAATGTCGGTAACATGGTCTGCCCCAGCGGCTTTGACCTCGGCGAGCATGTGCGAGTGGCGATGCTTTCCACCACCGAGGGCGACGACAAGGTGGCCAAGTACAACACGCTCTTTCAGCCCGCCGATGTTATCCTGCTGAACAAGATGGACCTTCTCGGCGTGCTGGACTACGATGTTTCGCGGGTCTACGACGATCTTGGTCGCATAAACACCCGAGCGGAGGTTATCGAAATATCCGCCAAGACCGGCGAGGGAATTGGCCGATGGATAGATTGGCTGAAAAAAGCCGCTGCGGGAAAATAGTCCCCAGCCCGGTTGT
Source organism: Phycisphaerae bacterium (assembly GCA_029933955.1). Classification (GTDB taxonomy): domain Bacteria; phylum Planctomycetota; class Phycisphaerae; order SM23-33; family SM23-33; genus B1-G9. The sequence goes on along the minus strand of JAOZNE010000028.1, from coordinate 5,026 downwards.
ATGTAGCTGTGGTTTTACGTGGCTTGGGCATCTTGCCCATGTGATGTTTTTGTACAAATAATTCGTGTTTATTAGTGGTTCTTGTTTTGAATGGTTACGAAAATGTTTACGGGAATTATCAGATATGTCGGCAAGGTTTTGGACGCTCGCCCATCGCGAGGCGGGGCCAGGCTGCGGGTGGATATTGGCCCGTTGGCCCGGGGTCTGGCTGGGGGCGACAGCGTCGCGGTCAACGGCGCGTGTCTCACCGCGAGTGATATCAGCGGAACCGCTGCGGCGTTCGATGTCATAGCCGAGTCGCTGGACAAATCTACGCTGGGCGACCTGCGAGCGGGGGCCTGGGTGAACCTCGAACGAGCCTTGCCAGCCAGCGGACGATTCGACGGGCATGTCGTCCAAGGCCATGTCGACGGCGTGGCGACCGTTGCTAAGATAGGCCGCGGCGACCAATGTCTTATCGAGTTCACCGCCGAGGCTGGGCTTGTCGATCAGATGGTGCCCAAAGGCTCGATCGCCATTGACGGGGTATCGTTGACGCTCGTCCAGGCCGAGGCTGGGCGATTTTCCGTAGCGATTATTCCCACGACGCTGGCAGAAACGACCCTGGGAAACATCTCAGCTGGACAACGGGTCAACATCGAAACCGACATCCTTGGCAAGTATGTTCGACGATATCTCCAGACGCTCCTGGCCAGCCCGGCTGAGGCTTCGAACATGGCTACCCCGCAAACAGCGCGCGGTGTAGCCATGCCACCCAACGCGGCAGGCCTGACGATGGACAAATTAAAACAGGCTGGATTTTTATAAAAGTTCCGTAGCCGTTCACGCTGTTTTTTTTTGCTTAACCCCTGCGGGCCTGAACAACAATCCACCAAAGAACCAATCTACCAGTTAACCAAACAACCATGGCTATCTCGCATACAGCCTCGCTGTAGCCGCGCCGCCGGTTATAATCGCTCGGCGGCAGTGGTTACGCCGAAGCTATTTTTTTTCTCAGTGCCTGGTAGCCATAGTTGGCCATCAGATGATCCAGCAGTACCAGGGCGGTGTAGTTTTCCGCCACGGGCCAAATGCGTCCGACGATGGTGGGGTCTCGCCGGGTGATGGCAGCCATGTCCTTGTTCTCCCGCGTGTACTTGTCGATGGTATGCTGCGGGCGGTCGATGGTCGGGGTGGGTTTCACAGCCAGCCTGGTAACGATAGCCTGCCCGGTGCTCAGGCCACCCGTGATGCCGCCGGCATTGTTGGAATCGAAAACGACCTTGCCGTCTTCGTTGTGCAGCTGGTCGTTGCTTTCGTAGCCCGTCATGTCCTTGACCGCGAAACCAGCGCCGACTTCCACGCCCTTGACCGCACCGATGCCCAGCATTCTGCCCAGCTCGGCGTCCAGCTTGTCAAAGACAGGCTCGCCCAGTCCAGCCGGAACGCCGGTGGCGATAACCTCGACCACGCCGCCTGCCGAGTCGCCGGTTGCGGAGATTTTGTTGCAGGCGTCGACCATGGCCTGGGCGGCGTCTGTGTCGGGGCAGTTGACGATGTGATGCACGCCATACTTTTCGCGGATGACATCGGCGTCCATAGGCTGAGCCTTGGCACGAATGTCCTCTATTTCCTTTTCGATCTCAGCCAGGACGCTCGTCTTTTCCAGGAATCGCATCTCAGGCGTAATTCGGCCCTTGACGTACACCTCCTGATAAAACGGGTCATAGTCCCGCCGCATCTGTTTGTAAGCGTCGGTGGATTTCAGAGCCTCGGCGTGGTCGATGTCGTCGCAGCAGACCCCGGCGATGTCCTTGATGTACGAGAACACGTCGATGCCGCAGAGCTTGAGAATTTTCTTGGCTACGTAGCCCGCAGCGACGATCGTGCAGGTGTAGCGACCGCTGAATATGCCCGCGCCGATCGCGTCGTCGTCCGGGCCGTACTTCATAAACGATGCGTAAGACGCATGGCCTGGCCTGGGCGTGCGGTTGGTGTCCTGGTATTGCTTGATGTGAATAAAGTGCCGGTCGAGGTTCGGGATAAGAATCGACAGCGGCGTGCCGTTGGTGTGGTTCTTGTTGCCCGCGCCCTCGACGGTGTCGGCGGCGTTCAGCCCGGTGTATATCACGGGCAGGTCAGGCTCTTTTCGCGGGGAAGACAGCTCGTCCGCACCGGGCTTACGCAATAGCAGGTCGCCGTAAACCTCTTGCTCGGTGAGCAGCATTCCCGAGGGCACGCCCTGGAGAACCGCCGTCAGGCCGTCCTGGTATGAACCACCAGCAGCTGTTACTTGCAAACATCGTCCTAAGCTACATCCAATCATTGTCAGTTACTCCCACGTTCAGGGTTTGTTGATTTTTCTCGTTATCAGTTCCGTGCGGATACACAAAAAGCCGGCGGCAGATCCGAATAGTTCTGCGAACCGGCCTATCTTCCAGCAGGTGACTCCCTGGCCGCCTCCTATCCATTTGCCTGTCCAACTCGTTGGCCGTTCTATATAGCAAACCAAAACTCGTGTGTCAACAAAAACTTCCGTTACCGCAAAAATCAAATCCAGCATGTAGCACAGTCGCCCCCGGCTGTGTTGAACTTGCCCTGTTTTCAGTGTTTTTCACACGACCTTCCCAGCCGAGGGCGGCTAGGCTACATTTTTGCCCGGCGCCGTGGTTGCGGTGTGTTGGCTTTGGGAACCGTCTAAGATGCCGCTCCTACGGAGCTAAAACAAAAAAAAACGTGAACGATCACGAAAAAGAATGGATTCCCGCCTTCGCGGGAATGACCCAGCACTTATTTGCGAAATTTTATGGCTGGGCAGTATGGTTATTAACCTACCAACTGCTCAGAAACATGGCAAATAAGTGCTGGGGAAAACTGATAACTTGTTATACAAACAAAAAACCCCTCAGCCAGCGGCTGAGGGGTTTTTTGGGGGTTAATCTATTCGGTGCAAACTGCACCATGTTCTGCCGTTGGGATATTCTGCTGCTCTCTTACAAACCACTCCCAACGGGCTTTTTCTTATCAAAGCCTAGGCCGTCCGCCGTCCTCTTACAAGCGACCAGGCAAAACAGCCCTCAGCCACCAGCCGTCAGCTTTTGCAAACAGCTATCTCGCAGAGCCGCTGAGTCCGCAGAGAAAAGATTTTAATTTATCTTTCCTCTGCGTTCTCTGCGACTCTGCGAGAGGTAAATCTTTACTTCCTGCGACGCCTCAACAGGGCCAGACCACCAAGGGCCAACAGGCTCATCGTGGCCGGTTCGGGGGTAACTGTCAGGTCCAGCCCGTACATCTGGGCGGTATTTTGGTCACCGGTGATTTTTATGAAATACGTACCGGCATCCAGAGCGATACCAGTGAGGCTCTCAGACCACCCCAGGCCCGCAATGTCCGACAGGCCAAGCGAGCTTGTACCGTCGGTATCGAGGAGTTCCAACGCCAGGTCGCTCTGATTGCTGGCGGCGAAAGATGATTGCCCGCCGCCTTGTGGGCCTTGGTTATATGTCGGCCCCAGTGGTGTCAGCAGGAGGTCAACGGTAACTCCATTCCCAACAGTGAAGCTGAAGTAGTCGATGTCGGAATTGTCGTCGATACTTACAAAATCGACATCGGTGCTGGCCACCACTGCGTCCGTCGCGTCTTTGCCAAGTTCCACGGTCCCGCTACCGGCTACAATGGTGCCCAGGCTGGTGGCGTTGGCGGCGGTGTCGTTGCCGGCCTCGTTGTTGGCCTTTTCGTTGGCGTCGCCGTAATGACGATGCAGGCCAAGGATATCGTCGAACTGAGGCCCGTCGAAGCTGGTGTTGATGTAAGGCTCCATCAGGAATGACGCGTTGTTTGACTCCACATGCTCCAACCCCACACCATGGCCGTGTTCGTGCATCACCACATTACGCATTGCTCGATAGCTGTTGGCTGATTGGCCGTAGAAATTTGAGTTGTCCGTATCGATTACCATGTCCCCGTGGTTGGGGAAGTAATTGTATGCCAGGATATTGCTGCCGAACTGGCCATCGATGGAGTGCCCACCGACGCGAACGTCGCCCCGGACGCCAGTCTGCCCATAGGGGGCCGATGAGCCGTCGATCGCCTGGCCGTCGTCATTGGCTTCGTAGACGGCTGTAAGGCCGGAAACCTCAGCCATCCTGCCGAAGGAATTGTCGAAAATGGAGAACCAGGGACGCTGCGTCAAGTCGCTGCCGGCAGCGGAACCTATGTACGTATCGAGAAAGTTGATCAAATTGCTCCCACTGCTCGGTTCGCCGGCCCCTCCGCTGATTGTGGTGCCGTCGGGGATAATGCTCCACGTAATAGTGGTGGCGTCGCCCTGGCCAAGCCCCGAGCCGCTGGTGGCTGTGGTAGTCCAGCGATTGCCAAGTTGATAGCCACTGGCCAGTTGCGGCAAGATGCCCGCCAACATAACGACACACGCGACAACAGTAATTCGATTCCTCATGGTACATGGCTCCCGGCGATTTTGTTGGTTAACAGCTACTGCGCCGCTTTGCTCTTTGCCGGGCCAACAAGGCTTCTGGCAAAATCGCAGCCAGCCAGGGTATGTGCTCGCCTTTACACGCAACCCTGAACCATTACAGTAATAGATACGTCTTTGGGAACTCGGCCGGATTGGCCCGGAAACCGGACATCGGCCTGAAGAACAGGAAGTGAGGGAGCGATATTCGCTCCTGGTCTTCAATCACCCTCCTCCAGAGCGTTCTGAGATGATTGGCTCCGTCGGCTCAAGACGGAACATCGACAAGTATACTCGCTTATCGCGATTTGTCAAATAAAAAACGCAAAAAAAAATTAATCAAAAAGTGAGCGACCGGATTTTCTGGCGGGGTTTTCTGCCTTTCAAACAAGCAGCCCTGAAAGGGCGAAACAGACCAGCCCGGTGCTGTGGTTGCGGTGTTTGCAACCACGTTTGACGAATCACAGTCCCCATGGCTACTCCGCAAACAGCCGCGGTGTAGACACGCCACCCGGCTTGCCATACAAACAAAAAACCCCTCAGCCAGCGGCTGAGGGGTTTTTTGGGGGTTAATCT
>JAOZNE010000027.1:0-14401 GCA_029933955.1 Phycisphaerae bacterium | reverse complement strand
TGATGGGCGTCGGCGGCGGGCTTGTGGACTGGTATCTCACGTCGCCCGTGCGGTCTATCGAGGCTGGTTATCGCACAGCCGCTCCGCCAAGGGCCAATGCCGAGCTGGTGGTCAACAGCGTCTATTGGCTAATAGGCCGAGAAAGGCTAATCGCCGCTGGGCCGATGCGAATAAAACCCGTCGAGCAAATGTCCGCGACCACCCAGAACATACTCTGGGCAGGCTGCGTCATAGCACTGCCAACAACGCTACTACTAATAGGCGCCGCAGTAGGCCTGATGAGAAGAAAATGATCATAAACTCAAACCGACCGGTTTGAGTAGCTGGTTGATTGGTAAATTGGCTGAGTAGTAAAGAATTACACCAATCTTTGCGGCGTCGAAACCTTTGTGTTTATCCGTGGTTCTTGTTTTTGTGTAAACGGTTACCATTCGTGTCATTCGAGCCGCTGTTTTTTGCTTTTACCGATAACTGATAACTGACTACTGATTATTTTTATAAAAGGTTTTACGCATGAAGCCTCGGACGTTACTGGTTTTATTATTTTTGTTGTTGGTTTGTTTTGGCCTGGCTGGGTTTTTTCGCTCTGGCGTGCTTAGCCCCAAGCCAGATGGGCCGCGGAGTCGAGCGGTTTTCGCTGGGCCTATAGACAACCCAACCATGTTGATAATACGCGACCGTAGCGGGGCGGAGTTGGCTTTTCACCACCGCTCTGGCGTTTGGCAGATGGATAGCCCTATCCTTGCCCGGGCAAAGCAGGACAGGCTCGAGCGAATCGTCCGTATGATGCAGAGCCTGGAGTACACCCGCTCGTTTCAGCCTGCCGACGATACGCCCGGCGATGTTGCGACGGGCCTGGCCAGGCCGATATGGACGATAGTGTTGGCTGGGCCTACCGGCAGGACGAATCGGCTGCACGTCGGTGCCGCCACGCCGAAGCTGGGCAGCAGCAAGAGCGAAACCTTCGTCCGCCCGGCGGGCAGCCAAAAAACCTTTGTCGTCGCGCTCGACCTGCCCGTGATGCTCATCGGCGGGGTAGAAGACTACCGAGAAAATGAAAAAGAAAAAGAAAAAAGGTAACTGTTCACGATTTTTCAATCAATTTTGAAGAGTTAGGACAGAATGGACGTGTATGTCACCCTGGGCTAAGTTAGCCTGGCCTTTCAGGCAGAAAAGTATCAAAACGCTTCTATTCTGTCATAACTTTTCAAATTTATTTGTAATTCGGCGTCGTCAGCGGTTACAATCTCGCGACTTATCACAATTATCGAGCAGGAACGAAAATTCGAGAACGGGAGCTGTAGCATGACGACGTTGATAACCAAGACTGACGATGGCGTAGAGTGTGCGATTCGGGATTTGTCGCTAGCTGAGTTTGGCAGAAAAGAAATCGAGATCGCTGAACACGAAATGCCAGGCCTGATGGCGACCCGCCAAAAGCATGGCCAATCCAAACCCCTCGCTGGCGTGCGGATTATGGGCAGCTTGCACATGACCATTCAGACGGCGGTGCTTATCGAGACGCTCGTCGAACTCGGAGCTGATGTGCGTTGGGTTTCGTGCAACATTTTCAGCACGCAGGACCACGCAGCTGCTGCTATCGCCAAGGCGGGCGTGCCGGTTTTCGCGTACAAGGGCGAAAGCCTCGAGGAATACTGGCAGTTCACCAAAAAGGCGTTGCAATGGCCCGGCGGCAAGGGGCCTCAGCTAATCGTGGACGACGGCGGTGACGCGACGCTGGTTATCCACAAGGGCTGTGCCGCCGAGAAGGACGCCTCGACCCTGGACGCCCCAGCTGGCAGCGAGGAAGAGCAGATAATTATCGACATGCTCAAGGCGACCCTGGCGGAGGATCCCAAGTTCTGGCAGGGCATCGCAGCTGAGTGGGTCGGCGTCTCGGAAGAGACCACCACCGGCGTGCATCGTTTGTATCAGATGCTCGAACGCGGCGAGCTGATGGTGCCAGCTATCAATGTCAACGACTCGGTTACCAAGAGCAAGTTCGACAATGTCTATGGCTGTCGCGAGTCGCTCGTCGACGGCATTAAGCGGGCGACCGATGTCATGGTCGCTGGCAAGGTGGCGGTGGTGTGTGGCTATGGCGATGTCGGCAAGGGCTGCGCCGAGACGCTGAAAAACCATCGCGCCCAGGTTATCGTTACGGAAGTAGACCCGATATGCGCCCTCCAGGCAGCCATGGCCGGGTTCAAGGTTACCACCGTCGAGGAGACTCTGGGTCAGGCTGACATATATGTTACCACCACGGGCAACAAGGACATCATCACCGCTGAGCACATGGCCAGGATGAAAGACCAGGCTATCGTCTGCAACATCGGCCATTTCGACAACGAAATCCAGGTCGCCCAGATGCAGGCCACTGACGGCATCGCGCATACGAACATCAAGCCTCAGGTGGACATGTACACCTATCCCGACGGGCACAGCATTTTCCTGCTGGCAGAGGGCAGGCTGGTGAACCTTGGTTGCGCGACGGGGCACCCGAGCTTCGTTATGTCCAACAGCTTCACCAACCAGACGCTCGCCCAGATAGACCTCTGGACGAATCGGCCTGAGATCGGCGTGTATCGGCTGAGCAAACAACTCGACGAAGAAGTAGCCAGGCTGCACCTGGAGAAGATCGGCGTCAAGCTGACCAAACTTTCAAAGGAACAAGCAGACTACATCGGCGTACCAGTCCAAGGCCCATACAAACCGGAACATTATAGGTATTGATTAGTTGACTGGTTGATTGGTTAACTGGTTGATTGGGTGGCCATGGGCATAGCCTACTATTTTGTAGGAGAAATATGATGCGAATTTATCTGAAATTTGTTAACCCTATCGTCTCTTTGCTCGTCCTTCTGATATGCGTGTATTCATCTATCGTCAGCGGTGGCAACCTCAAACCTGCCGGCCCGCTGGATGGCGGTATCCCCGCGTACTTCCTCGCCAAGGGCCTGTTTTGCAGCTCAGCCTTGTTCATATTGGGCAAGCTGCTGCAACATATGCTCTACGGCAAAGCGGAAAAGTAAGCCAAATTACTCAAACGGACCGATTTTCAGCGATCCAACCGCGGGGTTGTTGACTGGTTGATTAGTTAACTGGTTAACTGGGAAAAGATTACAAAACAAATACGCCAAAGCTCTCTGTCCAGATAAGACCTGGAAAACAAGGGTTTTCGACGCTGTAAAGATTTGTGTAATTCTTTACTAATCAAGTAGTTAACCAATCAACTAGCTACTCAAACCGGTCGGTTTGAATAAATTAAAGAGGTCAGCCAGCTAAACTGGAAGCTATCCCAAAAGAACCTAAAATTTCCAGACCATATCCACCTGCACCGTAACGGTGTGGTCTTGTTGGTCAGGCCAGGGGACGTGAATCGGATCGGTAATAAACACCTTGCCGCCCAAAGTCAGGAAATCGTCGATGTTATATTTCCCGCCAATAATATGACCTTTGCGATTAGGCCCGCCAAAATCGGAGTCGCCCAAGCCAAATCCGCCAGACAAGGTCGGCAGCGAATTGATCTCCTCGTAGAGGTAGGTATAGCCAAAAGACCAGTCGCCTTTTTTCTTGTTCTTGCCAACTTTTATGCCCGCTCCGAAGGCGTTGTTCTTGTCTTCAAACTCCCGGTCGGCGTTGGGGTTCTTGTTTTGGTTGGGGTAGTTGTCTCCGCAATTGTGCGCCCAGCTGAACCAGGCGGCAAATGGCAGGTCAAACATTTTCCACTTTACCTTTGTGGTCATTTCCAAAATTTTCATTTCGGCATTGCCATAGCCGGACTGCGTCAGCCATTGGCCATCGACGCCGCTGCCGCCATTGGCGCCGACCACGTCGAAGTGATTATAGTCGTAAAAAGTAGTACCAAAGAACCATTTGACGTCCTTGGCCAACTTCCAGTTGAAGCCCAGCGAGTAGTTCCACATCGTGGCGTCGCGGCAGGTGTCGCCTTGGGGGTCGGTGGCGCTGCGGTTAGACTCTTCCAGAATCCAGTATCCCACCTGGGCGTATGGCTTGAAGTCGCCGAAGAACGGCGCGACGTAATCAATCGCGAAACCTTCGGGGTTGATGTCGCTGTCCCAGGTCATCGGGGTTTTGGTGCGGATGGGATTTTTCATTTTACCACCCGTGATGGTCAGGCCCTTGGCCCACTTGGGTTTGTATCGGGCATAGGCCAGGTCGATCCAAACATGCTTCTTGCTGAACGAGCTATCGAAGCTCTGGTTGGTGCTGTCGCTGTCGTCGCTGGAACCGGAAGCCAGGCGGAATATGACCGCCAATTGCTTATCCCACCAGGTTTTCTCAAAACCGAAACGCAGGCGGAAGCGGGCGCGATTACGATCTTTTCGCACGGTGCCAGGCCAGCCACCTCGTCGCCAGCCTCTGCTATCGTGCTGGTATCGTAGGCGGAAATCGCCGAAAAACTTGAGGTTCTTCATCCACTTTGGCATAGCTGGTTGAAGTTTGGCGTCGTCCAAAATATTTTTCATCATCTTGGCCATTTCGGCCTTTTGAATCTTGCTGGCTTCTGCGCTGTTCTGCGAGACGGTCAGATTCCGAATAGTCTCGGCTTGCTGCTTGAGCCTAAGATTCATTTCTCGCATCTCAGCCCGCATCTGACCAAGATCGTCAGCCAACGCAACCGAGCTGAACGCCGCCGCAACTGCCAAACTTGCAATAATCAATTTTCGCATTTGATATTCCTTTCAAATTTGCGAAACCACCAAGCCTCAGCTGCCGAACACTCGGACATGACTGCTACCTGTTTGGTGTAAAGTATGTGAAAAATGTGTTAGGTGAGTACAAAGGATTTGTTAAAAAAATGTTAATTCGTTGAGATGTTTTTTTTGTATTTAGTCCTGCGGATTATCTTTCATTGCCTCGGCGTGGCGGACGATGTCGCCGGTTTTCAGGAAGATGATATCCTCAGCTATATTCGTGCAAAGGTCGCCGATGCGTTCCATCGCTTTTGCCGTGTTTATCAGGGTCAAAGCGGTCTCAACCGTCTCGGCTGAGCGATCCTGATTCGCCAAGACACCGCTGACGAATTGTCGATACTGATTGTCAATTTCATCGTCGGCTTCGATGATTTTTCGCGCAGTGCTGGCACTGACCGCTTTGAGCGTTCGGACGGTTCGGCCCAGGATATCGGTGGTGATAACAAAGAGATGGTCGAGATCGGAGTGGCATTCAAAATCGACCTGATTTTCGACGACGTGTTTCACGCGCCTGCCTATTCCCGCAGCAAGGTCGGCGATGCGTTCCAGGTCGCTATTGACCTTTATTATCGTGCAGATAGTCCGCAGGTCGATAGCGGCTGGCTGATACAAAGCAAGCAGACGAATACACTCCTGCTCGATCTCGACCTCTTCCCTGTCGATGGCAGAGTCTCGCAGATTTACTTCCTTGCCAGCTTCGACGTCGTTATTTTTAATTGCATGTATCGCGTCGGCTAGGGCCTGCTCTACCCGCATTCCCATCAGGTCGAGTCTAAGTATTAGTTTTTCGAGTCGTTCTTGTAATTCAGCCATTTTATAGCTCCAAATCAACCAAATCGGCCTGTGATATAGTCTTCTGTCTGCCTGTTTGTAGGATTAGTGAAAACGTCCTTAGTCAGGCCATACTCAATAAGTTCGCCAAGACAGAAAAAAGACGTCCTGTCGGAAACTCTCGCAGCCTGCTGCATGTTGTGCGTAACGATAACAATTGTATAGTCTACTTTAAGTTTGTGAATCAGTTCCTCAATTCGGCTTGTCGCCACCGGGTCTAGCGCGGAGCACGGTTCATCCATCAATAGTACTTCCGGCTTGGTCGCCAGGGCACGGGCGATACACAGCCGCTGCTGCTGCCCGCCGGACAGCGCCAGGGCTGACTTTTTCAATTCATCTTTTACTTCGTCCCACAAGGCTGAGTCTCGCAGGCATTGCTCGACGATGGCGTCAAGTTTGCTTCTGCTACGAACTCCCTGCAGTCGCGGGCCATAGACGATATTGTCGTAGATAGTTTTTGGAAACGGATTAGGCCTTTGAAAAACCATGCCAACCTGCTGTCGAAGATTCACCAGGTTGACTCGCTTGTCGTAAATGTCCTGCCCGTTTACCGCCAGGACTCCGCCGGTATGCGTGTGTGGGATCAGGTCGTTCATGCGGTTTATACTCCGTAAAAACGTGCTTTTTCCGCACCCGCTAGGCCCGATGATAGCGGTTACCGCCTTGGGGTAAATGTCCATGCTGATATCTTTTACGCCCACCGCCTTGCCGTAGTAAAAACAAAACTTATCCGACGTTATCACAGGCTGGCTGGTCTCAGATATCTCCGGCGATACTTTCGCGCATTGAGGTGCGGGAGCAAGCGTCGGTTTTAGAGGCTCGCAGCAAGTGTCAGGCTCTGTTTCAACAACGGTTGTTTGTTCTATATTTGTCATTTGTTCACTCACACTCACCAGCCTTCTTTTTGTTTTTACTGATTACTGATAACTGACCACTGATAACTTTCAGTGTCCTCGGAGTTTTGATTCAAGTTTTCGTCGAATAATTATTGCTGTCAGGTTCAGCACCAACACGAGGGCTATTAGTGTCATTACCATTCCGTATTGTTGATGCGGAACCATCGCGGCGATGCGGTCGCCGACGGCGATGTCGTAGCTGCCGTATGAAAGCGTGCGTGTCGGTTGGAAAATACTTTTCGGGACAGGGCCTAGCGCGACGGTCGCGGTGAATAGAATCGGAGCGGTCTCGCCTGCTGCCCTGCTCATGCTGAGGATGATGCCGGTTAGAATCCCGGGCGTCGCAGCTGGCAGAGTTACCTTTACGAAGGTACGAAACTTTCCGGCCCCCAACCCAAGCGATGCTTCTTTATAGGTTAGCGGCACGGCTCGGATGGCTTCTTCGCTGGCTCGGATTAGCACGGGCAGAACCAAAACCGTCAGCGTCAGCGCACCGGCCAAGATGGTCGAGCCGCTCCCCACGCCGAGTTTCGGCTGGAGATATAACACGAAAAAAGCCAGGCCGAACAGTCCAAAGACGATGCTCGGCACGCCGGCCAGGGTGTTTATGCAGGTGCGAATAATGCGGATAAATGTCCCATCGCCGGTGCACTCCACCAGGTATCCCGCAGCTGTAACGCCCAGCGGAACCGCGATGGCCATGGCAAGGAGCGTCAGCAACACAGTGCCGATAATCTCAGGCCCGACCCCGCCGAAGAAATGCCCCGGCGTGCTGTCGTCGATAAAATACTGCCAGTAAAACGTCCGTTGCGGCAGGAGCATTTTTTCGAGATTCTGCTCCATTATCGGAAACAGCTTGGCTAGTTCCGTGCCGGCGAATTGATCCTCTCGCGGCGTGCGGGTTTTTTTCAAAGGCTGGCCAGGCCCCTGCGCAACCCATGTTTCGGCCCATAACAAACGGTCGCGCAGAATCTTGGCCCGGCCCCATCGCGTGGAGCCATATTGAAACTGGGCTAGATCCGGCATTGGATCGCCAGGCTGAGGGCCTAGCAACTCTTTTATTATTTCCTGAACTTCGCGGAACGATTTGGCGTAGGTTTCTCTATGTTTCAGCCCAGCTGCGGAAACAACGTTTTTATATTGTCTAGCCAGCGTGAAAAACTGTCCCGCTACTGAATCGGCAAGTTGCCGATTGTCCGCGTAATTTAGTACGTAATCGAGTTTTTCGTGGGCTTCCTGGGCGTTAGATGTTTTGTACGCGCGCCGTAATTTATTTCGCAATTCCTTGCCGGCAAACTTCAATGAAGCTGCTTGCTCTGGGGCAAGCGTTCCGTTTTTCACCTGATTACTAAGTTGAATTTTGAATTGTCTAAAAATGCTCTTAGCCTGCTTTTGTACCTTGCTGGTATCTACCATCACCGCGAAGTTATCCATCAGGCGATAAACTTCCGCTCGGGCCTTGGCAGCGTTTTTAAGCTGTGTTTCCAGTGGTTTTCGTTGACCTCGGCCATGCATATCGTATTGCATTTTGCGATATTCGACCGTACCGTCGAACACCAAGGCCCCAGCTCCGCGAGAGAGCATCGGGCCCAGGATTAGTACCAGCGCAGCTACCATAAGTAATACTGACATTCCCGAGGCAAAAGTGAACGTTTTGTCTCCAAGATGACGAAGTTGCATTTTCACTTACTGCCTCCCCGTAATCGTCTAGCCCGCGAGAGGAAATGTTCGCTTGCGAGGTTTAGCGCGAATGTGAAAACCAGCAGCAGGAACCCGACGGCAAAGAGGCAGTGATAGTGGTCGGAGCCTTTGGCGGTTTCGCCCATTTCTCCCGCGATTGTAGCGGTCATCGTTCGTATCGATTGCGTGATGTTCCACCACGGCGCGGGAATACGGGCGGCGTTTCCCGAAGCCATCCACACTACCATTGTCTCGCCGACTGCCCGCATCATGCCCAGGATAATCGCAGCGATAATACCGCTATGGGCAGCGGGGACGACGACTTTCACCAGTGTCTCAGCCCGCGTCGCGCCCAGGGCGTATGAGCCTTCTCGCAGGTTTCGTCCCGCAGCGGAGAGTGCGTCCTCTGCTATGCTTATGATGGTTGGAATGGCCATGATCGCCAGGATAATTGACGCGTTCAGCGCGTTGGTGCCGGTGGGCAGGTGGAGCTTTTCCTGCATCCACGGAGCCATGATAAGTACAGCGAAAAAGCCGTACGCCACCGATGGTATCGCCGCGAGCAGTTCGATAATTGGCTTGACGAATTGGCGGATTCGAAACGAGACGATATCGCTGAGGAACAGCGCCGCTAGCAGTCCTATCGGCACGGCGATGAGTAGTGCCCCGGCTGTTACATATAAGGAACCCGCCAGCAGAGACACCCCCCCGAACTCTGCTGGCTCTGCTGTTGGGTACCAACTGGTGGAGCCTAAAAGTTTGCCGATTCCATGGGTTGCGAAAAACGGCCAGGCTTCCTTTGAGATGAAGACGAAGATGAGAACTACCACCATTAGCGAGACGCAGGTGATTCCCAGCAGGAACATTTTCCCGAGCACCGCTGCGAGATAGCCCTGTAAATCCTGGGCTGGAGACAGCAGCAGCGGCCGGTTGAACCCGACCGCTGCTACCTGCGGCTCTGATTTTTTATCAGGATTTTTCGTCATGGTTTCAGCCAATATTCCTGGCTTAGTAGTTGGTTACCGGGACGAAGCCTTTTGCTTCGATAATTTCCTGTCCTTTTTCCGTAAGATAGAAGGTGCAGAACGCGTGTGTGAGCGACCCGAGTTTGGGATAGCCATTCGTGAAAAAGTACAGCGGTCGGCTAAGCGGATACTTGCCCGATGCGATCGTGTCTCGGCCAGGCTTTACGCCATCGACGGTCAGGCCTTTGACCGCGTCGTCCAGAAATCCAAGTCCGACGTAGGCAATGGCGCCGTCGGTCGTCTTGACGCGGGCGTGGGCCTGGGGGTTGGAGTTGACATATTCTACACTCTTAGCCATCTTCTTTTTCTTCATCGCCAGCTTATGGAATGTCTCATATGTGCCGGACGACGTGTCTCGACTGATGACGACGATGGGCTTGTCCGCACCGCCAAGCTGTTTCCAGTTGGTGGTTTCGCCCTTGTAAATTTTGCGAATCTGTTCGGTCGTCAGTGCGTTTATCGGGTTGGACGGATGCACGACCACGCACACGCCGTCCATCGCTATGGCATGGGCGACGGGCATGACGCCTTTTTCGACAGCCTTCTTAAACTCCTTGCCCTTCATAAAACGGCTCATCGTCGCGATGTCGCATCTACTATCGATAAGGGCCGCGGCACCGTCGCCGCTGCCGGTCTTTTTGACCGTGAGACTAAGTTTCGGATGTGTTTTAAGGAACACTTCCGCGAAGGCATCAGCGATCGGCCCGACCGTCGTTGATCCCTCAATTTGCAGGCTTTTCTTCTGATTCCCAGCCAGGGCATTGCTCCCGATGAGTATAACTATCGCGACCAACATTCCAAGCACCGTTCTTTGCATCGTTTTGTTCGACATACTCGTGTTCCTTTCGCAAACTTCAATTCTTACCATTACCTCGGGAACGTCCCGTGGCTTGGCTGTGTTTTTACCAGCGTAAGAACAAGGCAGTACCAAGCCTGCGTTAAGAATGTGTTAATTACCACGGGCGTATTATTGCCGAGGCCTGTTAAGGCGGTGCGAGGGAAATGTTAAGATAGCATTAAACTGTTGACAGCGTCTTGCCAAGTGGTCTGGCGCCTTGGTAATATGGTGTCAATGTCGAAACCGCACATTATTATCGTCGAGGACGAGCAGGACATGGCTGAGCTTATCGCCATTCGGCTCCAGCGAGAGGGCTATAGCGTCGAAGCTATTTTCGACGGGCTTGAGGGCCTGGCCAAGATTCGCTCTGCCCCGCCGGAGCTTGTATTACTGGACCGAATGCTCCCGGGGATGTCGGGGACGGAGATTGCAACTGAGCTTCGGGGAGACCCGCGAACCGTTGGGGTGCCTATTATCATGCTGACGGCCAAGAGCGAGGAAAGCGATATTGTCGTCGGGCTTCATGTCGGCGCGGACGATTACATGACCAAGCCATTCAGCATGTCGGTGCTTGTAGCTCGCGTCGCAGCGGTGTTGCGGCGGAGTCGAGACAGCAGCGGCGGGGTTGGCAAGACTCTGAACGTCGGGCCTATAAGCATAGACATGGAGCGACACGGGGTGGAGGTGGACGGGAAAAAGATAACGCTGACGCTGACTGAGTTTCGCTTGCTGGTAGCGATTATCTCAGCTCGCGGTCGCGTGCTGGAGCGAAACAGGCTGATCGACGAAGCTCTTGGAATCGACGCGGTGGTTACGGACAGGACTATCGATGTGCACCTGGCTGCGTTGCGGAAAAAACTCGGCAGTGCTCGAAAATACATCCAGACCGTTCGCGGGCTGGGATATAAATTGGCGGATGAAAATGAGACGGCATAGCTTTTTCTGGAAATTGTTCGCGGGCAACTTGTTGATGATGGGAGTTATCCTGTTCGTGGCGGGCTTCTTTTCGTATCGGTATCTCAACGCGAATTATCAGCGAGATAGCAGGGAAAACCAGGGGCGATTGGCCCGGATAACCAAGCTATATTTTCAGCGCGACTGGCCCAGGCTGGCGGGCCAAATCGACGCCGACTGCAAGCGACTTTTCGCGAACCGGACGATGAGGCTGACCGTAATAGCTGACGACGGACGCGTGCTGGGCGACAGCCAAGCCCGGGCAGCGACGATGGAAAATCATCGAACCGACGACAGGCCTGAGGTTCTCCAGGCCTTGAAAGGCCAGGCTGGTCGGGACATCCGCTCCAGCGAAACCCTCGGGTCGCAGTTCCGATATTTTGCCGAGCCTATCGAGAAAGGCGGAAAAATCCTTGGCGTCGTCCGTCTCGCTATGCCCGTCCGAGCTATCGCGGAAGGGCGAAACGTGATACGCAACGCGCTGACGTGGGCTGCGATGGTAGCGGTGGGCGTGGCGGTGGTAATCGCGGGGATGCTGAGCTGGATGTGGCACAAGCCTATCCGCCAAATCACCGAAACCGCCCGGGCGATCGCAGCGGGGAACCTCTCCGCCAAGGCGCCCGCGGGTGGATCGGACGAGTTGGCCCAGTTGGCGAGGGCTTTGAACGAAATGCGGGAAAGCCTTGCTACGCAGATTAAAACCATCACATCCCAGCGCGAGCATCTTTCGGTTATCGTGCGGAATCTCCGCGAGGGCGTCATCGCGTTGGACAGCGAGGGGAAGATTGTCCTGATGAACGCCGCAGCCGGTGGGCTGTTCGCTGCGGACTCCCAAGAGACAATTGGCTTGCATCTTCAGTCGGTCGTGCGTGTGCCGGATGTACTCGACATTTTTCACCAAGCCATGGAAACGGGCAAGTCCGCTGGCAAGCAAATCGAGTTCGAAACCGGCCATGGGCTGCGGATACTCGACCTTCACGCAGCGAACTTTTCCTCGCCGGGCCAGGACGGCATCGCGGTTCTGTTGGTGGTTCGGGACATCACGGAAATCGCTCGAACCGCAGCTATGAAAACCGAATTCGTCGCCAACGCGTCGCACGAATTGCGGACGCCCCTGGCTACGATTCGGGCAGCGGTGGATTCCCTGGCCATGGTCGAGCCGGGCGACACAGACGCCCTGACCAAGTTTACCGACATGCTGAATCGGCACGTTGCCAGGCTGGAGGAGATGACGAAAGACCTGCTGGATTTGAACATCGCAGAGACGGCTGATCGCCGGGGGAATATCGAAAAAATTGACCTCGCCGAGTTGGGCAACTGGGCTGAAAACCACTTCGCCCAGGCTGCGAGGGACAAAGGCGTGGAGCTGAAAATTGTCGCGGAACATTCCGAGGCTGCTTTTGAGTCCGACCAGGAGCGGGTAAAGTCTATTTTGCAAAACCTGATCGACAATGCTGTGAAGTTCACGCCTGCTGCGGGCCTGGTTGAGTGCAGCCTGAGACTGGAGGCAGGCCAATTGCGCATTGAAGTTCGCGACACGGGCAGGGGCATACCCGCTGAGATGCAGGACAAGGTTTTCGAGCGGTTTTTCCAGGTCGAGCCGTCCCGCACCGGCGACACGAAAATCCGCGGCACAGGCCTGGGCCTGGCCATCGTGAAGCATGCCACGGAACGACTCAATGGCCTGGTCAATCTCAAAAGCGCGCCCGGCAAGGGCACGACAATAACCGTTACTATTCCGTGAAAAGTCGTTAGGCTTCAGTAGTCAATAATCAGCTATCGGTAAAAGCCACAGCGGCTCGAATGATACGGGGGCGGGCTTCCCATTCGCGACAGAAATCGCGGTAAAATGGGTGTTATAAAGTAGCTGGAGCGAAAACATCCATCCGCATGGCATAAGGCTGAGGATAGCCTTTGTTTCACAGCCATCCCATAAGTGGTAAGAATTCGATTGTTAAGGGCATTTTAGCCAATAAACACGCGGGTTGCCAGCGGGAATCTCAAAAGGTCTGTCCGCATTTTTTCCGCTATACTCATCCATGCCGACACTCCTTATATTTAGCGTTCCTATAAAGAGTTATCGAAACAAACAGCCCAATAACTTGAGCTTACTTCGCGCTGTAGTATTAAGGTGTTTCGTCCATTACTTTGTCTGGCAGGGCGTCGTGGGGTTTGCCGGGGTGTTTGTAGAAGTATTTAGCTACGACGTCTGCCATTTCCGCCGCCATAGTCTTGGCTAGTTTTACCTCGAACTGTGGCGAGGAGTTGCCCTCCATCCTGGGCGTCTCGACGACTTTCGTTTCATAGCCTCCCAGGCTGTCGTTAGGCCAAAGCCTGCCCGTCTTCACGTCCACCACCCGCACGGTCGTCTGCAGCTTGCCTTGCCATATTTGGCTGTAGTCCGCATCCTTGAGCTTGAATAGCTTGATCCGAATATTCACGACGATATCCGCGCCGAGTTTCTTGCCGATCTCGGCGTTGGACAGCCTGGCAAAGCCTGGCGTTACCGCGATGAGCTTCATGATGTCGCTGGGAGGGATAACGTCGGCACAGATTTCGTGCTGGAGGAATTGCTTGTTCAGCCGCTTGGCCAGCTCGTATTTCACAGGCGAAAACTTCACCAGATGGCTCGGGTCGTCCACGAGCACCGCGACGGTCTTGTCCTCGGGGAACTCAAACTTCGCCTCGATATCGTCCGGCGGCAGGAGCGAGGCAAACCACCCCGCAGCTCCACAGCCTGGCAAGACGAGAGCGCAAAGCACAACCACAGCCAACAACCAAACCGCCCCCCCCGCGCGATAATCCATAGCTTTCATCAGTCTTCTTCCTCGTCCAGCAAAATTTTATGATCGTAAAACTTCTTGGCTAACATGTCCGCGAAGCGTCGCTCGGTTTCCTGGCGAATCACAGGCTCGACCCGGGCTGAATACCGAGCTACCCTGGGCCAAGATACCTCGAGGTCGTCCTCGTGTTCCCAAACGCAATTTTCGCCCTCTTTTTTCTCGGTCGCGTAGAGTTTGGCTTCGCCGGCGATGCGGCCTTGGTACGCACTGAGATGACCTGGCTCGCGAGTGCTGTAAACCACCAACGACAGGAACAACACGTAATCCACTTCCAAATCCCTGCCTATCTCGGTCTTGCGTTCGACGTCCCAGTGAATGTTCTCGTCTTGATACCTCGCCACCGCGATAGGTTTGACTATGCGGATATTTTTGATGTTGTCCTTCAGGTTCTCCGCTATCTTCGCCGCCAGGGTCAGCCTGGCGTTGGGATACTCGTACTGCGTCGCTTCGTCAGCGAAAATAACGATAGCCAAGCTATGGTTCTTCAAGCCTGGGAACTCAGCTGAGACCTTCTGCTCCCGGGGAGGAGTCATAATATACAACAAGCCACCCAGCTGTTTACAGCCAAGCGGCAAGGCAGCGGCAATGAGCAAGCCCAGCCCAACAAGTTTCAATA
>JAOZNE010000201.1:0-3887 GCA_029933955.1 Phycisphaerae bacterium | reverse complement strand
CACAACATCCACTCCAGCGACACCCCGCCAGGCCCGGCGGTCATGTTGGACACGAGGTATTGTACCCGTTCACAGAAAAGAACCACGAATGAACACTAATAAACACGAATTATCGTAAAAAACAAAGTTTACCATGAAGTCTTTTGTTTTTTCTTTCGTGTTTTTCGCCGTTTTAAATATCTGTG
The DNA here is from genome assembly GCA_029933955.1 of Phycisphaerae bacterium. Classification (GTDB taxonomy): domain Bacteria; phylum Planctomycetota; class Phycisphaerae; order SM23-33; family SM23-33; genus B1-G9. The sequence goes on along the minus strand of JAOZNE010000201.1, from coordinate 3,702 downwards.
TCTATCTGTGTTTATCCGTGGTTCTTGTTTTTGTGTGAACGGTTACAAGAAATGTATGCGTTAAGAAATGTATTTCATTTGACAATTTGAAATGTTACTATTCCCGCCCAATGCCACCTTTTATTACTTGAATGGCGAGTCTTTTTTATTAGATTGCCAGGCTTTAGTCCGCGGCGGAGCGATACTATGACAGGACACAGAGGAATTGCCGGGAAGCGTTGGTGGTATCTATCCGCAGCGTTGCTCACTCTTGCCCTGACGGGCCTGGTTTTCATGGGCGAAAAGGTCGCTCGGGAAGATAGCCCAGCCTCGGCTGGGAAGCTGCGGATTGTTTCCGTCGCTCCGAGCGTAACGGAGATGCTGTTCGCTCTGGGCCTGGGAGATTCCATCGTCGGTGCTACCGATTACTGCGATTATCCCGCCCGGGCTAGGCAAATCGAACGGGTCGGCGGGCTGGGGTCGCCCAATGTCGAAAAGCTCCTGGCCCTGTCGCCAGACCTGGTAATCGCAACCGATTTCGAACACAAATACGTGCCGAAATTGTTGCAGCAAGCTGGGATCAAAGTGCTCCAGCTCAAGATAGGCAACATTCAGGAGATGTTCGACGCCCTTGAAAAAATAGGCTCAGCGACGGGCCAATCTCAACAGGCTACGAAAGTTTTAGCCAAGATGCGAACGGCCCTCCGGGCTGCTGAGAAACTGCGCGAGGACATCCCAGCCAATCAGCGTCGGCGGGTTTTCGTCGAGATATCGAACGACCCTATTATCACAGCTGGAGCTGGGTCGTTTGTCGACGAACTGATAACGCGGGCAGGCGGGGTGAACGTGGCTGGGGGTTTGTCCCAAGCCTATCCCATCATCAATCCCGAAATGGTCATCGAGTGGAATCCGGATGTGATTATTATCTGCTACATGAGCCAGGGCGGGCAGGGGGCTGGGGCGCTGGCCCGTCGTATCGGCTGGGGCGACATCGCGGCGGTTCGCCAGGGACGGATTATCCGCGACATTTCAAACGACCTGCTGTTGCGGCCTGGGCCTAGGCTTATCGAGGGCGTGGAGGTTTTGGCGAGGCGACTATATAAGGATCAGGCCAGGCCCGTTGCCCCCTCGCCTGCTGGGGAGCGACAGACGCGATGAACCGCAAGAACGACATATTGTTTTACGCGGTGCTGTTGGCTGGGCTGATAGCGGTTTGCGTCGTGGCGTTGTTTGTCGGAGCTGTGGCTGTGCCTGTCGACGAGATGCTCCACTCGAACATTGTCAGACTACGCTTGGCTCGCATTATCCTGGCGGTTATCGCCGGGGCGGGTCTTTCGGTCGCGGGGGTTATTTTCCAGGCGCTTTTGCGTAACCCGTTAGCAGAGCCTTACGTGCTCGGCGTTTCATCCGGAGCTGGGCTGGGAGCAGCCTTGGCTATCGTTACCGGGCTTGGAGCGATGGGCACCTGGACGCTGCCGGGCCTGGCCTTTGCTGGCGCACTTGCTACCATCCTCGTGGTTTACGCCCTTGCCCGCGAGCCTGGCGGAGCTACGCCCGTCCAGACGCTCCTGCTCTCCGGCGTTATCGTCAGTTCCGTGCTGGGCAGCATTCTCATGTTCGTGGTGTCCATATCATCCTCGGACAAACTCCACAGCGTGATGTGGTGGCTGCTTGGAAACCTGCAAATTTTCGACTGGCAACTGCTGCGCATAGTCTCAGCGGTCGTCGGGGTCGGGCTGGGGATAACCCTGCTATTCGTGCGAGATTTGAACCTGATGACACTGGGCGAAGAGCCTGCTGCACACCTGGGCCTGCACGTGGAACGCACCAAAAAACTTTTCTTCCTGGTAGCTTCGCTGATGACCGGAGCGACCGTCGCAGCATGTGGCCTGATAGGATTCGTCGGGCTGATCGTGCCGCACACCGTCAGGCTGGCGGTCGGACCTGACCACCGCGGTCTTGTCCCAGCCTCAGCCCTGGGGGGAGCTGCGTTCCTCGTTTTGGCGGACAGCTTTGCCCGGACGGCGATCGCTCCGCTGGAAATTCCCATCGGCGTGGTAACCGCTTTCATCGGCGGGCCTTTTTTCCTGTTTCTCCTGCGGCGACGAAAATCTTACTGGAGATAACATGCTTTCAATAGAGAACGTCAGCGCGGGATATTCCCACGATAAACTCGTGCTGAAAAATGTAACGATGAAAGTTGCCCCCGGCGAGTTCATTGGGCTTATAGGCCCAAATGGCTGCGGCAAGACCACGCTCCTGCGAGTCATCAGCGGAGTTCTACCCGCTCAGGAAGGACAGGTTTTAGTCCACGGCACCGGCGTGCGGGAGATCAGCAGGAGAAAACTCGCCCGAACCCTCGCCTGCCTGCTGCAAGACCTAGCCCTGAATCTGCCGTTCACCGTCGGCGAGCTGACACTGATGGGACGCTCGCCGCACCTGCCAAAGGTGGGCAGGGAGACGGAAAAAGATTTCGAAATTGCCGCCCAAGCCATGGCCCGGGCCGACGTTGCACACCTCCGCGACAGGCCGATAACCGAGATCAGTGGCGGCGAGCGACAACGGGCGTTCATCGCGATGTGCCTTGCCCAGGAGCCAAAAGTGCTGCTGCTGGACGAGCCGACAAGCCATCTTGATATCGGGCATCAGTTGGCGATGCTGGACCTTATCCGGGAATTGAACCGTCAAACCGGCATGACGGTGGTCGCGGTGTTTCACGATTTGAACCTGGCTGCGGAGTATTGTCAAAGGCTGCTCGTGTTGAACGACGGGCAACTCGAAGCGCTGGGACAGCCTGGGGATGTTCTTACGGAAGATATGATCCGCCGGGTTTACGGGGTGAATGTCCGCACCGAAAACAACCCTGTATCAGGCCGGCCTCACGTTGTAATTTCCGCGGGAATGAACCATTCGGGCGGGAAAAAAACTAACACGAATGGTTTTTGAAAAAGTAATCAGTTTTCAGTTGTCAGTAATCAGTAAAAGCTGAAAAGAAAAAGAATGGATTCCCGCCTTCGCGAGAATGACAAAAGAAAAGACAAGAAAAAAAGAGAAAAGGAAAAACACGGGCAAGATGCCCATGCTACTTGTGCGCATAAAAAAACGGCCCGTCGAACTGTTCTCGACGGGCCGATTGATGTAGCTTTTGTTCGGGTTACCTTAGAATTCCCAGTTAGCCAGGAGTCGCAGGGTAACCGTAGTGTCTCGACCATAACCCGGGTCGGCGATGCCGTTGGAGCTTGAGCCCCAGTTGCCGCCTTCGATCGGGTTGTAGACGTACAGCTCGCCGCCGACGGTCAGGAAGTCGTCGACATTATACTTGCCGTGCATCTTCCAGCCCTTGGCGTTCGGGCCGCCGTAGTTGCTATCTGTGGTGAACCACGGAACCGCGTTGCCTTCGACATAGTAGAAGTCAAAGCCTGCAGACCAGTCGCCCTTTTTCTTGTTTTGGCCTACCTTCAGGCCCAGGGCAAATGCGTTGTCCTGGTCTTTGAAGTTGCGCTCGTAGCCGGGCCACGAGGTGGCGTTTTGCGCGCCGTAGTTGTCCTTGCAGTTATGCATCCAGGTACCCCAGACTTGCCAAGGCAGCGAGAGCATCTTCCATGAGAACTTCGAGGTCAGCTCGATCATGCCCATGTTGGTGTGGGGGTTGGTGCCCCAAACGCCGTTGTTGTTGCTGCCCACAACGCCATTGCCCGGTACCTGCGGGTAGTTCTGCCACTG
>JAOZNE010000450.1:0-1002 GCA_029933955.1 Phycisphaerae bacterium | reverse complement strand
CTTTTGCCGATCTCGGCTTTGCAGCATCTGCTGTTTTGCCCGCGGCAGTGCGCGCTGATCCACCTCGAACAGGTCTGGTCGGAAAACGCGCTCACCGCTGGCGGGCGAGTGTTGCACGACAAAGTCCACAACGCTGAGGACGAAATCTGCGGCGATGTCTTTGTTGCGCGCGGGCTGCGGCTTCGCTCGCTCTCGCTTGGACTGACGGGCATAGCGGATGTGGTCGAGTTTCACCCGGTTCAGGGTGGCGAAGAACCCGGCGGGGCCACTCCGCCGGGCGCGGTCGCTCTGCCGGGCCGGGCTGGGCTGTGGAGACCTTATCCGGTGGAGTACAAACGAGGGCGGAAAAAATTCGGCGACTGCGACAACGTTCAGCTCTGCGCCCAGGCTATGTGTCTGGAAGAAATGCTCAGCTGTCAAATCCCCGCCGCAGCCCTGTTCTACGGCAAGACCCGCCGGCGGACTGTCGTCCCGCTGGGCGAACCTTTGCGTCGCATCACCGCCCAGGCCTCGGCCAGTTTGCACGAACTCATCGCCGCTGGGCGAACCCCGCCCGGTCAATACTCCGCCAAGTGCGACAGCTGTTCCATCTTCGACCAGTGCATGCCCAAGCAAACCGCCACGCCTGCCGCTTCAGCCTACATAAAGAAGGCCCTGGCGGAAATCCGAAAATCCTGAACAGCCCACCTGACACCCCATCGGAATAATACCATGAAAAAACATGCTAACACGCTGTATGTTACGACACAGGGCGCCTACCTGGCCCGGGAGCGGCAGAGTATTCTCGTTCGCGTCGAGAACGAAACTCGCCTGCGTCTGCCGGTGCATACGCTGGATGGCATTGTCTGCTTCGGGCAGGTTTCGTGCAGCCCATTTGCTATGGGCCTATGCGCCGAGCAAGGCGTGGGAATATCCTTCATGACAGAGACAGGCCGATTCCTGGCCCGGGTGCAAGGCCCGACCTCCGGCACTGTCCTGTTGCGACGCCAACAGTATCGCCAA
>JAOZNE010000449.1:0-1004 GCA_029933955.1 Phycisphaerae bacterium | reverse complement strand
GTCTTGGGCCAAAACCCAACATGCCCAGCTCCAAGCCAATTCATATAAAGAGCCAACTCCGCCTTGTCCACAGCGGCCCGCCTCGGCGCAATCCGAAACTCCAACTTACCACCCGCCGCAGCGGGGCGAGAATTTACATATTTTATCACATGCAATACTCGCTGGAGTTTCACGCCATCATCTGTTAGTTCGCTAACCGATACCACATTCAAAATCTCAGCCTGTTCTTTTCTGCCTGCTTGCCGATCCGCCCAGGCTTGCAACAGCGTTATCAGTGCCCGCTCGATTCGGCTGTTGAACGGTATCTTTTTAGCGTCCGGTTTTGTGGGATAGGTGTCGCCAATGAAAATATGTTTTGGAGTGCTTCTTTCCTCCAGCCCCTCCAGCCTATGGTCCAAGCAAAATGAATATTCCCGGCCCATGTGGTCAACAAGCACGATTGCTATTGTTCCTCCGTCTTGATGTATACCAGCCTTCTTGACAGCAACCGGCAAGAAAAGACCAAGCACTGCAGCGGCATCTTTTTCCGACAATTTCTCCAGCTGCGGTGTGGGTTTTTTTGCCCCAGCTGCCAATTCCGATGGTACGCTTTTGCTCCGCCACAATACAGGCCGCTTCACCTTCTTCGCTGGTAAGGGCGATTTCTTCGCCGCCACCGGCGCAGCTGCGGGGGTGTCGGCGAGTCGGGCGTTGATGTCTTTGGCTGCTTTGCGAAGGTGGGTCTCCAGGGAAATCGAGGGCGGCGAATTGCGTATTAAAAAATTCTTCCAGCCGGTTTTGGTCTTGACGAAGAACAGTACCAAATAAACTCCCTTGAGTTCCTTGGGGCCTATACATTTCACCGCAGCCACCTCGCCGCTGACGATTGATTCGTCTGGATACATCGTAAACAGCTTGCCAGTCATCTGTGTAAATCGCTCTCGCAATTCCATAGAAAAATGTGGCAAGGCATCTCGCCAGCCTTCGATACGATCCACGGACATAGCTTTCAACTTCGCGTCGTC
>JAOZNE010000200.1:1810-3926 GCA_029933955.1 Phycisphaerae bacterium | reverse complement strand
TAATCAGCTACGCCTTGCGATGCGAAGAACTAGCTGAACTTCGCCGACGGTAAAAAAAACTATCCCATGGCGACCAGGGTTCCTATCCTGGCTGCCTGTCAATGTGCATATCCACAAACGCTTTGGGCTTCAGGGCGGTAATGCCGCGATAGGCTGAGACGTCGAGGAGGTGTTTGTCTCCGCTGGATATAAGCTTGGTCCTGCTGGCAAGGGCGCAGGCAAGGAATTTGTCGTCATCCGAATCCGCGCATACCTGTTCCGCGAGAGGCTTGGCTTTTATCATCAAAGCCTTGAGCATAAGCAATTCGACCCAAGGCTTTATATCAACCCCGGGGAACTTGCTCGCGAGCTTCTCGCCAACACGCTGATACTCATCCAGGATATCCGGAGAGATAACGAGCGACACCTTGCCATGCCGCCAAGCGTCCAGAATCTGGAATGGCGGGCCAGAGAAAAACACGCCGGAAACAAAAACATTCGTGTCCAGGATGAGTCTCACTTCTTACCTCGAATATCCGCGACTGCTTTGGAAACGTCGGACCTGGTCATGCCCGCAGACCTGGCCTGGCGACGAGCCTTCTTGACCAAGCTATCAAAGTCTCGCATCGAAGGGCGAGTGATCGTCTTCATGATAACGACATCGTTTTCCCCAACAACAACGAACTGGGAACCAGCGGTCAAACCCAGTTTGTTTCGCACAGCTTCGGGAATAACAACCTGCCCCTTGGAAGACATCCTGGCTGTAGCTAATGCTTTCATTTCGAACTCTCCTATAATCTTACCAGTAAGATTATACCACACCCGTGCTAGCAAGACAAGAAAAAATGAACATTCATTTGAGCCAATTGCAAAACTATTCGGAAATGTAGCACAGTCGCCCTCGGCTGTGTTGAACTTGCTATATTTCCAGTGTTTTTCACACGACCTTCCCAGTCGAGGGCGGCTAGGCTACATTTTTGCAATTAGCTCATTTGATAAACATTACAACACCGGTTCGATTAGTTCGCCTACGAATTGGCCTACGATTTTTACTATTTCATCGCGGGGGAGTTTTTTGGCTCGGGCGTCGTTTATGCGATGGATAATAGCTGAGCCTACGATCGCGCCGTCAGCTGCTTTGCACACCTCCGCGACAGTCTCGGCGTTGCTGATACCAAAGCCCACGCAGATTGGCGTGTCGGTGTGTTCCTCAAGCTCAGCTACAGCTGCGATGGTCTCCGGGGGCAACTTCGTCCGCTCGCCCGTGATGCCCGCTATGGAAATATAATAAACGAACCCCGTGGACTGCCTGGCGATGGCGACCTTTCGATCCTCTGGCGTGGAGGGAGCTATCAGCATAACATTGCAAAGACCAGCTGCCTCGGCGATGGGCGGAAAAACCTCCCCCTGGCCCATCGGCAGGTCCGGCACGATAAGCCCATCGAACCCAGCCTGGGCAGCTTCGTCGCAAAACCGCTCGACGCCATGACGGAAGACTATCGAGTAGCTCACCATCGCAAGCAAAGCCATGGCTCCGCCAGCCTGTCGATAGCTTCGCACCGTCTCGAAAATTTTCGCCAGCGTTACCCCGTCAGCCAAGGCTGCGGTGTAACTAGCCTGGATGACAGGCCCGTCTGCGATGGGGTCGCTAAACGGAATGCCAAGCTCGCACACCCGCACGCCGCGACGCTCGACGTCAGCCAGGATATCCGCGGTAGCTTGGAGGTCGGGATACCCCGCTGTCAGAAACGGCACGAGCGTCTTCTTGCCCGCTGACTTCAGCTCGGCGAATGCGTTGACAATTCGATTGTTTTGCATGTGATATTCTCTCTATTCTTGCCGCTCGGTAGTCAAATGAAAATTGATTCTACCACGAAAGAACACACGGGACACAGAGATTTTTTTGGATCAATTCAGGCGGTGTGCGAGATTAAACCCTGGTTTTACCGTGGGACATCGTGTGCTGGATTGGCTATCCCGGACAATTTCGGATTTCAATTCTCCACGGAGCCTGGTACTAGCAGTTGCTTGATGGCTTGGCCTACGTCGTCCTGTCGCATGAAAGTTTCGCCTACAAGGATCCCCCGCACTCCCGCCTGGGCTAGTCGCTCCACGTCCTGCCGCGTCGCAATGCCAG
>JAOZNE010000200.1:0-1710 GCA_029933955.1 Phycisphaerae bacterium | reverse complement strand
CCCCGCACTCCCGCCTGGGCTAGTCGCTCCACGTCCTGCCGCGTCGCAATGCCAGACTCACTGACAACCGGCACGTCGCAGGGCAGCTGAGGCAGGAGGTTCAACGTCGTGGCCAGATCTACATCAAACGTCGTCAGGTCGCGATTGTTCACGCCCAGGAGCCAATCGACGCCAGTTGGGGGGAAATCCGCAACCGAGCTTAGCTTGTCCAACTCCTCAGCGTTGTGCACCTCCAACAGCACCGCCAGGCCCAGCTCGCCCGCCAGGGTCATAAGCTCGACCAAACCCTCCGCCGGCAGAGCGGCTGCTATCAGGAGTATCGCGTCGGCACCGGCCGTGCGCGACTGATACACCTGCCAGGCGTCGATGATAAAATCTTTGCGGAGTATCGGCAGGGACACCTCGCTGCGGATGGCTTGGATGTAGTCCAGTTTGCCTTGGAAATACTGCTCGTCGGTCAGCACGCTGATAGCATCTGCACCGGCTGCGGCATAGGCCCGGGCGATAGCAACGGGGTCGAAAGCCTCGCGGATAAGCCCTTTCGACGGCGAGGCTTTTTTGACCTCGGCTATCAGGTTCACGCCTCGGCGCGGCTTTTTTGTCAGAGCGGCGAGGAAGTTTCGCACCGCAGGAGCCTGGAGCGCCCGGGCCTGGAGATGGGCCAGGTCTGTGCAGTTATGAAGTTCGGCGACCTCTTGCTGCTTGGTTTTTAGTATCTTGTCTAATATGTTTTGTGGCATAATACCCCCACGGTAACCGCATGGGCACTTTGCCTGCAACGGTTTTTTGGGCTGGTACGAGGGTTTGGACATGTCGGACGCGTTGTTGCACAAGTTGACGATATTGGCAGCCTCAGCTGGGGGTCAGTCGCCCGGGGCTACGGTGGGCGACGAGATAGAGCTAGCTGGGGCGATTATTTGGCTGATCGCTTTGGGGTCGGTCGTGCTGCTTGTGTGGGGTTTTGCGACGGCGTTGCACCCGGAGAGAGCAACGTTGCGGCGGTGCCCGAGGCGACCTACTACGCTGAACCCCGTTCATATTATCGTGGTATTTTTCCTGTGGCATGGCTTGACCATTGGCGTTATGGAAGCGCTCCAGGCCTGGGGCGTGGCCAGGTTCCAGGCGGGGGTGCTCGGCAGCCTGGCTGGGCAGATGGTCGGCATTCCGTTGGCGTTGTTCGTGGCATGGACGTGTTTCAGGCGAGGCTTGCGGTGGGGGCTTGGGCTAAGCGCGAGACATTGGCTGTTCGACACGGGCAGGGGAATCGCAGGGTATCTCGCGGTCTTTCCGGTGTGCCTTGGCCTGGTGCAATTGTTCGCCTGGCTGCTGCCTGCGGACTGGCAGAGCAAACACTCTATGCTCGTCGCGCTGGACGAGCTGACGCCAGCGTACAAAACCCTCGTGATAATTTCAGCGGTCGTGTTGGCACCGGTGTTGGAGGAGCTGTTCTTCCGCGGGCTGCTGCAATCGATGTTGCGACGATACGTAAAACCCTGGCCTGGGATTCTGACAGCTTCAGCTATTTTCGCATGCGTGCACGCCCAGGCGCAGAATATCCCCGCTCTTTTCGTCTTGGGGATCGCGCTTGGATACAACTACGAAAGGTGCGGCAGGCTTTGGCCTGTCGTGCTAATTCACATGCTCTTCAACGGCGTGGTGTTGACGTTTTACCTGACAAGATAGCGGGGTTTTATTTCGGATTGTGGATTG
>JAOZNE010000199.1:0-3928 GCA_029933955.1 Phycisphaerae bacterium | reverse complement strand
GTCCGCCGATGCGAAGCAAGAAAGCTGCGCAGCTGCCGTTGGGCATGAAGCGCGCCAAGCCTAGCAATAGGCCTTAAAAATATCTGACGTATTGACATAGGATACAAGATAGACATAGTCCTCGACGTCAAGAACTATCATGTTTTGCCCCGGATAACGATCTCGATTGGAGTGCCTGACCACATCAAGCACGCAGCCATTCTGAATATGGATAACAATATCCTCAAAACATACTCCGCGGGTCCTCTCCAAAAATTCGCTCTTTTCATTCTTCCAGTCAAATTCACTCACCAATTATATGCTATCGGCAGGTGTGCCTATTGTCAACAGACAACCATATACCCAACATTAGTGTCTATTAGTGGTTCTTTCCTGCGTGAACAGCTACGAAAATTTGAATTTGGAAAATTCGGATTTGTTTCGAATTTGCTTCATCCCTGATGTAGAACTTGCAGTTCGCGGTAGGCCAAAAGCTCAGCTAATTGTTCTGCTGAGTCGCAGGCTATGAGTTGTTCGGTCATTGTTTTTGCTTCCAGCAGTCGGACCAGCCTGGCCAGGACGTGCAGGTGCGTGCGGTCGTCTTTGCAGCAGATGAGAAAGAACAGCCTGGTCAGCGAACCCTTCTCCGCTCCGAATGGTATCCCCGCCAGGCTGGCACCGACGATGATAAAACTCTCGGCAATATCGTACGGCACGGGGTGTCGCGGATGCGGAAAAGCTACGCCTGGCAGCAGTGCGGTCGAGCAGAGTTTCTCTCGCCCCAGCAGTTCGTTCAGCAGGTCGTCCCGCGCGTAGACCAGGCCCAGCTCCTCCGCCCGGTCGAGCAAGGCCCGGATAACGGATTGTCGCGTCTTGGCCTGGAGTGGCAGGACCAGGCCGTGGTCGGGAATCAGCGGGCAGATCAAAGGCTTGTCTACCTCAAAGCCATGATACTCGCTGACCCCGCGTTCGATGCCCGCGATGGCCTGGCAGTCGAAATTGTGCATCTGCCGCCAAACCCAGTGGTCAAGGTCGCTCTTGCAGAAGCGGTATTTTTGCTCGCCCAGTTTTCGGCAGGGTATCTGCCCGCGCGACGCCCACTTAACGACGTCACGCAAATCCATCGTCAGATAGGCTGCGACCTGTTGCTCGTTCATTTGTTCGTGCGGCATAGCCGATATCCTTATAAGAAGAGATTCTAACACGGAATCCAAATTAATGCAGCAATTTTTAGCGTCTTGGATTGTTAAGGTAAACACTCCGTTTGAGCCGATTAACATAAACATGAAGAACAAGGCTATTTATACGACAGGCCAGGCTGCCAGTCTGTGTGGCCTGTCCCAGCAGACGGTCATCCGCTGCTTCGACAGCGGCAAGCTCAAGGGCTTTCGTGTGCCGGGCAGCAGGTTTCGGCGGATTCCGCGCGAGGCCCTGCTGGAATTCATGAAGGCAAACAATATCCCCACCGACAGCATCGAGGGCGACAAAATCCGCGTCCTTGTCGTGGACGACGACCCGGAAATCGTTACGCTCTTTGTGGACGTACTTCAAAACGATGGCCGATTCGAAATAGCTACCGCACAAACAGGCTACGACGCGGGCTTGTGCACCCAACAATTTCACCCAAACGTCATCATCCTGGACTATATGCTCCCGGACATCAACGGCAATGTCGTCTGCCAAGCCATTCGGTCGAACCCGCAACTGGCTGATATTAAAATACTTATAATCTCGGGCATGGTAGACCCCAGCGAAGTCGACACGCTCCTGGCTGCGGGGGCAAACGACTTTATCAAAAAGCCATTCAATATCGAGGCGGTCATCCAGCGCATGGTGGAATTGGTAAAACGATGACCAACTTGAACTTAGATAACCAAATCGAGATCCTCTCTGCTCTGGCTCGCATGGCTGGGGGGGCTGCCCATGAGATAAACAACCCCCTGGCTGTTATATCAGGCCGAGCGCAACTCATGGAAGAAAAAGCACCTACGGAAGAGGAACGGCGCGTCTGGCAGCTTATCTCCGACCAGTCAGACCGAATCAGCGGCGTTATCTCGACTCTGATGGAATTCGCCTCGCCCAGGCCTGCTCAACCCAAGGCTTGCAAAATAGGAATTATCGTTCAAAACGCATTAAATTATTTTTCTTCCCCAAATTTACTTAATCTTAAGGCTGTGAAATTCGATAAAGATATAGAGAACAACCTGCCGGATGTATGGGTTGATGAGGCACAAGTTACCAAAGCGATTGAAGAATTGTTGCAAAACGCTGTAACAGCTGCGGGACAAGAGCCTTATATCTCTATTGTTGTCAGGCTTGCCACTGACAGCCAACATGTGCAGCTAAGTGTTCGGGATAATGGCCCGGGCATGGACGCCAGGGCGTTGGCTGGAGCTTTTACCCCGTTTTATTTCACGCAGACCAGCGGTTGCAGGCGTGGACTGGGGTTGTCGGTAGCCTGGCGATACGTGGTAAACAACCAAGGCCAAATCTGGATCGAGTCGCAAAACGGACAGGGAACAACTGTCCACATGCTTCTGCCCCAGGCCAGGCTATAAGAAAAAAAAGTTATCAGTTGTCAGTTATCAGTTATCAGTAAAAGCAAAAAAAATGTTTTCGCGTTTTTTTGCGTATTTCGTAGTTTGTTGTTTTTTTTGTTCGCATGGTCGGGGGCGGCTACAGGATGTTGTTATAACATCTGGGAGTTTTAAAATGGCTGGTCAGGATATGAAACGAATTTTAATCGTGGACGACGAGCCTCGGTTGCGGGAGATGCTGGCTGAGGCGCTGAGCGAGTCTGGTGCGATTATTCAGACAGCCGGCAGTGGCAGAGAAGCCATCGCCCTGGCCAATAACGACAAGCCTGATATCGTAATCACCGACCTGTGCCTGGGCGATTGCAGTGGCGTGGAGGTTGTCGACCACCTGCGCGATTCGGTGGGCGAGGTTCCCACGGTGTTCATCACTGGCAAGGGCGACGAGGCGAGCCTGTCAGAAGCATCCAGCCGGAAGCCTTTGGAGCTGATGACCAAGCCTTTGAACATTCAACACTTGCGGGACACAGTCTGGCGAGAGATAGCCAGACTCGACGAACAACAGCACGACCACGACGCGCCCCAGCAGGACGCCCCAGCCGACACCAGCCAGGCTACTTTGGCCCAGGCGTGTCGCTCGCTGTCCGAGCAAGTCCAGGCTAATAAGACGCTGATCGATTACCAGGCTGAGCTGCTTGCTGCCAAGAACGACGACGACGTTTTCCGCGTGTTGTTCCGCAGTTTCGTCCGCAAGACAGGCCCGCTGTCGGGCATAGCGATGGTGTGCGACTCTAACGCCGAGCTGCGTGTCGTAGGCCGATTCGGCGTGCCGCACCCGGACAACCTGACGTTCTGCCGAAGCCTGGCAGAGCCTTTGGTCGATGTCCTGCTCGGCACGCCGCAGATAAAACTCATCGACGCGATGGACGAGCGGGAGATGTTCGACGAAGCGATTCAGCGGTTCCTGCCGGGCGTTACGCTGCTGGCCCTGCCACTGATACCGACCCCCGGCGAGATGATAGGCGTGGTTGTACTCTACCGCAAAGGCGAACAGCCCTTCCTCCCCGAGGACATGGCCCTGGCAAAGCTGATAACCCACCCAACGGCCTTGGCTGTCCGACGAAATGATTAACCCTTGCAGCAAACTCAAAATTCGAATATCGGAATTCGAAACAAATACGAAATACTGTAACCGTTCACAAAAACCGCAACCCAATCACGGCACCCGGCCATGGTTTGCGGACCGATTGATTGCCTCCCTTGTCATTCCCGCACAGGCGGGAATCCTTTTTTTTGGCAGAATAACAGGATAAAAGCGGGATGAGTTGTTAAAAAAATCCTGTCAATCCTGTTACCCTGTCTAGAGCATTTTAAGAATGGCATGTCATATATCCGCAGGACTCGAACCAACCTTT
>JAOZNE010000198.1:0-3934 GCA_029933955.1 Phycisphaerae bacterium | reverse complement strand
CGGAGTTCATAATTCCTACCGGCGACACTTCGCTGCGGGCTGGTGACACGATAATCCTTATCGGCGAAACGGAGATGGTCAGCGAGTTTCAGCGGAATTTTAAGTGGGAGAAAACGGACAGCCAAAGGATCGTAATTCTCGGCGGCGGGCGTGTGGCTCTGAGCCTGGCCCGGAGACTCAAGCCTAGCGATTTTCGTTTGACTATTATCGAGCAGGACGCCTCGCGTTGCAAAAGTCTTGCAAACGAACTGCCATCGGCAACTATATTGCAAGGTGACGGGACGAACCTGGATTTGTTGATGGAAGAGCATGTCGATACCGCGGACTTTTTTATCGCGACCACTACCTACGACGAGCTGAATATCATGAGTGCCATGCAGGTGAAAAACCTCGGCGTGAAAAAAACGCTCGTTTTAATTCACAGGCCAGACTTCGTGCACCTGATCGAAGAGCTGGGGATTGATCATGTGGTAAGCCCGCGGGCAACCATGGCCAGGGAAGTGTTGACCATGCTCCAAAAGGGCAAAGAGCGTTTGCTGGCTGACATGGGAGCGGGCGAAGCGGAAATCATGGAGCTGCACTTCAAAAACAAGGAGCTGACAGGCTCGACGCTGCAGGATATACCCTTGCCGAAAAACGCATTGGTTTTGCTAATCAAACGCGGCGGAACGGTAATAGTACCAAGCGGCGAAACAAAGCTGGAACAAGACGATATCCTCCTGATAATCTGCAAGCTGAGTGACAGAAAAAAAACGATCCGCCTATTCGGAGATTAGAAAATATTCTCCAGCCGAAACAAAAAGAACCACGAATAAACACTAATGAACACGAATTTTTAGAAAAAACAAAAACAGCAGGACCACGGATGAACACAGATAGCCACGGATTTTCTAGAAAAAAGAAAAAAACTTCACGCTCTTCATGTGCTTCATGGTGAATTGTTAAACAGAAGGGAAACTGGGTTCCTTGAATTTCAAATTGGTCTTCAAGCAGTTGGGGGTGCTGGTGTCTCTTGTGGGTTTGTGCATGAGCACAAGCCTGATCTGGGCTTTTATAGACTGGGACAAAAACGGTTCTCACAAGGTTGTGTACGCCTTTCTTTTGTCTATTTTTCTTTGCCTTGCCATCGGCTTGGTTTTTAGTCGCAGGAAAATCAGCGACAAAAAAATGTATCGCAAGGAAGCTATTGCTGTGGTCGCTCTGGGCTGGTTTTTGTGTGGCCTGCTTGGCGCGCTGCCTTATATTTTCTCGGGCGTGCTTTCGCCGCTTTACGATAATTGGTTCGACATTTGCGGAGCTGCGGTTTTCGAAAGTATCAGCGGATTCACGACGACTGGCGCGAGTATTTTCCCTCAGCCTGAGGACTTGCCCCGGGCTATTCTCTTTTGGCGAAGTCTGACGCATTGGCTTGGCGGCATGGGTATTATCGTGTTGTTCGTCGCGATTTTGGGCGGCGAGGGTTCGGGCGGCAAACGCATGGTTGGCTCGGAAGTGCCCGGGCCTCAGGAGGAGTCTCTCAGGCCTAGGATTCGCTCAGCTGCGTTGCTGCTCTGGCAGATATACGTCGTGATTTCCCTGGCTGAGATAGGCTGTCTGATGTTGCAGGGGATGAATGTTTTCGAGTCTCTTTGTCATACTTTCGGCACGATGGCAACCGGCGGATTCAGCACGCTCAACGCGAGCATTGGGCAGTACAACAATCTCGGCATCGAGATAACCATCATCGTTTTCATGCTGTTGGCTGGAACCAGTTTCAATCTCTACGCGATACTGCTGGTGGGCAATTGGCGAAAGGTGGTTGGCAACCGAGAGCTTCAGGTTTATCTGCTCCTGCTGCTAGCCAGCGTCGCTTTGCTGACGACCGACATACTTCTCAACGGCCCAGCTGGTTACACGCCGGGGGAGGCCCTGCGAGATTCGGGGTTCCAGGCTGTCTCGATAATGACCACCACGGGGTACGGCAGCGCGGACTTCAACACCTGGCCTGATTTTTCGCGCTGGCTGCTGCTGCTGCTTATGTTCGTCGGAGGCTGTGCCGGCTCGACGGGTGGCGGGATGAAAGTGATCCGCATAATCCTTTTTGTGAAAATTGTTTTTATAGAAATCGCGAGCGTCTTTCGCCCCAGAGCTGTGCGGACCCTGAAAATAGGCCAAAAGGTATTGGACGAAAATCTTCGTCGAAACATCACAGCTTATATTGGCATAGTGCTGATTATATTTTTGGTTTCGACGCTGGTGCTGCTGGTTCTTCAAAACGATTCGTGCGTAGCTCCGGGCGAGGACATCGATCTGGAAACCGCGTTTAGTTCCGTCGCGGCGACGATGAATAACATTGGGCCTGGCCTGAATATGGTCGGGCCAACCAAAAACTACGCGTTCTTCTCGACGCCAGCGAAAGTTTTCCTGTCCTTCCTAATGATACTAGGCCGGCTTGAAATAATGGTAGTGCTGTGCCTGTTCCTGCCATCCTTCTGGAGAAAAGAATAAAAGTTATCAGTTATCCCCAGCACTTATTTGCATAAACCCAAAGTCGTCGTTCTTCCGTTCGACTTAATCATTGGCCGAATGTAGCAAATAAGTGCTGGGTCAGGATTCAGAAGAAGCAAAAAAAAGAAACTACGAAACACGGCTCAGTAATTATTTTTGCTTTTACCAGTCAACCAGTCAACCAACTACTACTTCTTATAGACTTCATTTGGGTCGAAGAGTTTTTCCGCTATGACATCCCAGTCCCCGGCGTCGTTTAGTTTGCGGTAGAAGCAGGATTGGTAGCCCTCGTGGCAGGCGGCGCCTTTTTGGATTACCTCGATAACGAGCGTGTCTTTGTCGCAGTCGGTGTAGATAGCCTGGACTTCCTGAGTGTGGCCTGACGACTCGCCCTTCATCCAGTATTTCTGTCGGCTGCGCGACCAGAAATGCGTCTTGCCCGTCTCTACAGTATCCTTCAACGACTCGGCGTTCATGTAGGCGACCATCAACACTTGCTTGTTCTCGGCGTCCACGCAGACAGCGGGGATTAGCCCGTCAGCGGAAAACTTCAGCCCAGCGATTGTTTCGTCCAATTTGCTCATTACTTACTCCTTGGGTTCGTATTGGTTCGCTATTTTTAGCAAAGCCAGATGATACCCGCAAGACAAGAGCGATTCAATGACGAATAGGCAAATGACGAATTTCAAAGCCCGAATGGCGAATCAATAACGAATGACGAATAACGAAAATACCCAATGCCCAAATACCCCCAGCACTTATTTGCTACATTCGGCCAATGATTAAGTCGAACGGAAGAACGACGACTTTGGGTTTATGCAAATAAGTGCTGGGGATAACTGACAACTTTCTATAAAAAATACTCTGGCAGATATTCTTTTGCTTTTAGCAGGTTGTGGATTTCTCGCATTGCTTCTCGGTCGGTGGAGTCTATGGACAGGTCGGGCTTTCGGCGGAAGAGGTTGCGGTCTGCCAAGCCTATCACGACCAGTTCGTTTGGCTGATTCAGCGTGTCGAGCATTTCCAGTTCGTCGTCGCTGAGGTCCGAGACGGTGGTTATGAGGATCATGCCCGCGTCGGTAAACAAGTGGGCTGTCTCGCCGAGCCTGCGGAGGAATTCGCTGCGGTCGCCCGTGTTACCCATGCTTGCCTCGACGCCAGCCAGGCTGTCGGACAGGCCCAGATAGTAGACCAGCCGGCCCGAGCTGAAGAGGTATTCTTCCAGCGATTTGGCTAGTTGTTTTTTGCCCGCCTCAGCTGGGCCGCAGAGGACGACCAGAGCGGAGCGTTGCGTGAATCGCCCAGCTCGCATGCCGGTGGTTATCGACGAGCGATCCCATGCTCCTTCGCGCTGCCGAACATGTTTCGCTGCGAGGGTTTCCTCGTCTTGGCAGGCTTCCAAAACGACCCCGCCGCCTGCGATTTCGTAGTTGTCGATTATCACGAA
>JAOZNE010000197.1:0-3941 GCA_029933955.1 Phycisphaerae bacterium | reverse complement strand
TACTGACTCCTGACTCCTGTCTTCTGAACCCTGCTTCTCGGAGCTTTGATATGGGTGGTGTGGATATCGAATTGATTGTGGTTGATTTGGACGGGACGCTCCTGACCAGCCGAAAGACGATATCCCGAAAAACTGTGGATGTTATTCGCGAGGCTCGGGCTGGCGGGGGTGTGCGGGTGGTGCTTGCTACGGCTCGGCCTCCTCGGACATCTTTGCCGTTTTACAAGCGGCTTGGGCTTGACGGGCCTATGATAAACTACAACGGCGCGTTGGTCTGGGAGCCTCTCAGCGGGAAGGTTCTCAGCCATCAGCCCATACCGGTCAACATCGCCCGCGGGATAATAAAATGGTCGCGCGAGCGGTTCCCGGCTATGCGCGTCTCGGCGGAAATTCGCGACAAATGGTACACTGATTTCAGCGACGACATCTACCAGACCGAGACGGCCAAGCTTCACAAGCCTGACCTGGTGGCTCCGATAGAGGCCTGGCTGAGAGAGCCTTTGACGAAGCTGTTGTTGTTGGGCAAGAAGGAGTGGCTGGCTGAGGTTGCCCAGGCTATCGGCGAGGATTTGCCCGACGTGGTTACGAGCGTCCAGACCGAGGGTTTTTTGCTCCAGATAATGCACGCGGCGGTGTCGAAGGCCTCGGCTGTGCGAGCGGTGGCGAAGCACATGGGCGTTGCCCAGCGTCGCGTCATGGCCATCGGGGACAACGTGAACGACGCGGACATGATAGCCTGGGCTGGTGTGGGCGTGGCGATGGCCAATGGCCATTTTTCGTCGCTGCGGGTGGCGGATCACATCACCGACCACCACGACGCCGACGGCGTAGCCTCTGCCATCAGCGACATTGTTCTGCGGGGGAAAACCTTGTAACAGTCTGGGGTTTCAGTGGTTGAGGGCTGACTGGGGTCGTGGGCCTGCAAAAATCTCCCAAAAAAACCTTGACAAAACCGAAAAAACTGTAAAAAGTCTGCCCTCGACCCCGCGGTTATGTCGTTATATGGTTATGGTCGAACCGTGTAGCACAGCCGCCCCCGGCTGTGCTACACGCTACGCAAGAGTGCTAGTATGGAGAATTGATGGCCAAGGCTGCGAAAAAATCGAGTGCCAAGAAATCAGTCAAGAAATCGGCTAAGAAGTCAGTCAAAAAGTCGGCTGGGCAATCGGCGGGCGGGGCTGGTTCGGCTGGTATTGGCAAGAAGTTGGTGGTGGTGGAATCTCCCGCCAAGGCCAAGACCATCAACAAGTATCTCGGGTCTGGTTTTGTCGTTCGGGCGTCGATGGGCCATGTCCGCGACCTGCCGGGGCGGAACCCCAAGGGCGTGAAAGCTCCTGTGCCGGGGGTTGACCTGGAGCATGATTTCGCGCCGAGCTACGAGCCTTTGGCTGGTCGGAAAAAGGTGTTGGCTGAGTTGAAGAAGTACGCCAAGTCGGCTCCGGAAGTTTTTCTGGCGACTGACCTCGACCGCGAGGGCGAAGCTATCGCGTGGCACCTGGCCGAGGCGATGAACCTCGACCCTGCCCGGACTCGGCGGGTGGTTTTCAACGAAATTACCAAGCCCGCCATCGCGGAGGCTTTTGCCAAGCCCCGGCAGATAGACATGGATATGGTCAACGCCCAGCAGGCCCGACGGATACTCGACCGCATCGTGGGATACCAGGTCAGTCCGCTGTTGTGGCGGAAGGTGGCGGGGGGGCTTTCAGCCGGTCGCGTGCAGTCCGTGGCGGTTCGGCTTATCGTTCAGCGAGAGCGCGAGATCGACGCGTTTATGCCCGAGGAATACTGGAAGATAGACGCGGTCTTCACGCCCGAGCCAAGCCGGGCTGGTGAGATTGCCCAGCAGTGGCAAAAATTTCTCGCTACGACCGACGAAAAAGGCAATGGGCCTACCAAAAAAGCCCAGCAAGCCTGGCTGGCTGAGCACGGGGCGTTCGTGGCAGAGCTTGCCCGGTTTGGCGGCAAGCGGTTCAAAGCTGACGACGAGGACGCCGCCCTGGCCCTGGCGGGGGCGATGGGGTTTGTGGTCGAGCGGACAGAGCGCCAGACGGTGGAAAAGGCCAAGGGGCCTGCGAAGAATCGCGTGGTGGTTATCGGCAAGCCCGACCCGGCTGGGCCTGGATTCGTGGTGCAAAAGCTCACCCAGCGCGAGACCCGCTCCAAACCTTACGCGCCGTTCACCACAGCCAGCCTGCAGCAGACCGCAGCGTCGCAGTTGCACTTCGCAGCCCGGCGGACGATGCGGATTGCCCAGCAGCTGTACGAAGGAATCGAGATTCCCGGCGAGGGGTCGGTTGGCTTGATAACCTACATGCGTACGGACAGCCGAAACCTGTCGCGCGAGGCGGTGGGTGCGGTTCGCGAGATGATATCCCAGGCTTACGGGCCAAAGTATGTGCCGGACAAGCCTAACATTTACGCATCCGGCGACCGGGCGCAGGAGGCTCACGAAGCTATCCGTCCGACCGAATGTCGGCGGCATCCGGAGAATGTCAAAAGCTTCCTTAATGAGGAACAGTTCAAGCTCTATCGGCTGATATGGTCCCGCTTCGTCGCCTGCCAGATGACCCCGGCCCTGTGGCATGTAACCGAGGCGGACATCGTTGCCGAGACGCCCGCTGGCGAGGCTGTGTTCCGCGCGATGGGCAGGACGCTTGGGTTCGACGGGTTCATGCGCGTCGCCGGCGTGCCGAGCAGCGGCGAGCAGTTGCTCCCGTCGTTGACCCAGGGCCAGGCTGTCGGGGCGGTCAGCATCGACCCGACCCAGCACTTCACCCAGGCTCCGCCGAGGTACACCGAAGCGTCGCTCGTCAAGGCCCTCGAAGCTGATAACATCGGCAGGCCCAGCACATACGCCGCGATTATCCAGACCATTCAGGATCGCAAATATGTCGAGATGATCAGCAGGGCGTTTCATCCGACGGACCTTGGCATGGTGGTAACGGACAAGCTGGTAAAGCATTTTCCCAAAATTTTCCAGGTGCGGTTCACCGCGTTTATGGAAGACGAGCTGGACAAGGTCGAGCAGGCCCAGATGGACTGGGTAACCGTGCTTCGCGAGTTTTACAGCCCATTCTCTCAACAGTTGGAAACCGCGGCTGAGGAGATGACTCACGCCAAGGCTGAGACTACGCCGAGTGAGTACAAGTGCCCGGATTGCGGGGCGATGATGGAGTACCGCTTCGGCAAGAACGGCAAGTTTTTGAGCTGCTCGAAGTACCCCGACTGCAAGAAGGCCATGCCGATAGACCGCGATGGCAAGCCAGCTCCGGAGCGACACACGAACATCGCTTGCCCGCTGTGCAACCAGGCCATGTCGCTCCGCAAGGGCAGGTTCGGCCCGTTCCTTAGCTGTGCGAGCTACCCGGACTGCAAGGGCGTGGTAAACCTCGATAAGAAGGGGTTTATCAAGCACCCATCGCCGCCGCCGTTGCTGACGGAGCTGCCTTGTCCCAAGTGCGACGAGAAGCTCAATTTGCGTCGCGGCAAGCGCGGGCCTTGGCTGAGTTGTTCGAAGTATCCCAAGTGTCGCGGACGAGGTGCCTGGGCCAGTTTGGATGACGAGGTGAAACAGCAGCTCGAATCAGCCTTGGAAACTCACGAGCGAGCCAACCCCCAGCCTGTCATTCACAAACTAGACGGAACACCCTGCGGCGACGAATGTCAGCCTGAGATAGTCGAAGAAGAGTGAGATGATTTCGGATTTGGGATTGGGGTTTCGGATTGGGGATTGGGTGCCGTGCTTGCCTACTCTCAACAAGGGTCCACGGATTTCACGGATTAAAAAGGGATTGCACGGATTTTTCTGTGGCATGTGGCACAGCCGCCCTCGGCTGTGGTTTTTCCGTAGCATGGGCATCTTGCCCATGTTTTTTGTTTTTTAATTCACAGCCATCCCATAGCACGATGGCTTGACAGCTCCGTAGGAGCGATATCTTTGT
>JAOZNE010000196.1:1426-3951 GCA_029933955.1 Phycisphaerae bacterium | reverse complement strand
CCCATGCCGCCGAAGATGTCGTTGAACATCGAGAAGATATCGCCAAAACCCATCGACGAGAAATCATGCAAGCCCGCGCCTCTCAGCCCGGCGTGGCCATACTGATCGTAACGCCGCCGCTTCTGCTGGTCGGAGAGTACCTCGTATGCCTCAGCCAACTCCTTGAACTTCCGCTCGCCCTGAGCCTTGTCGCCGTCGTAGTTGTCCGGGTGAAACTTCAAAGCCAACTTGCGATAAGCGCGCTTAATCTCCGGCCCCTCAGCCGAGCGGGAAACATTCAAAATTTCATAATAACATCGTTTCTCTTCCATATTTATCGGAGAGGGCGGGATTCGAACCCGCGGTACCCTTGCGGGTACACGGCATTTCCAATGCCGCACGATCGGCCGCTCTGTCACCTCTCCAACTTGCCACGCAAGCTAGACACTATATCATTTCCCCGCCCGGGAAACAAGATTTCGGCGCACGGAAAAGGGCGCGACCCTGCAAAGAACGCGCCCTCTAGCCAGCGTCGCCAACACGACCACCAGTGCTGCCAGCACTGACCCCACGGAGACTCGAACTCCGGTTGCCGGGATGAAAACCCGGTGTCCTAGGCCACTAGACGATGGGGCCGATAAAGCACCCAGCTGGAAAGTCCCAGCTTGTAATCGGGGCGGATAGTCTACCGTATTTGACGGGGATATCAACACCGTTTTCAGTTTTTCTCGCGATTTTTTGCAGGTCCGTTTTTAGATTGGTTGACTGGTCGACTGGTGGACTGCTATTGCCTACTTGCCTATTGCCTACTTGCCCTGCTATCGGTTTTACAACAACTCTCGCAAATTGCGGGGGATGTGTTATAATGCTGTGATATTTTTATTGGCTATGGATTTTTCACGGACACACAACACAGGGCAGACAATGGACAAGGACAATATCTACCAGCCATCACAGTCGCTGGGGGCGGATTTGCAAAAGGAACTGGACGACGCACTTGGGGGCATGAGCCTGGACGAGCTGATGGACGCTCAGGACAGCCCCGTCGCCGCGGGCGGGCAAGGCACGGGCAAGGGGGTTCGCAAGGGTCGCGTTATCGCGGTCAATGGCGACGATATTTTCATGGACATGGGAGGCCGACACGACGGGCTTCTCCCAGCCGAGCAGTTCAGCGACGACCCCCTCCCGGAAGTGGGCGACGAAATCGAAGTTACCATCGAAGGTTTCGACGCTGACAACGGGCTGGTGAAACTCTCCCGCCAAGGCGCCGTATTGGCTGCGACGTGGGACTCCATCGCGGTCGGGCAAACTGTCGAAGCTCGCGCGACGGGCTACAACAAGGGCGGCCTGGAGCTGGTGATAAACGGCATCGACGCGTTCATGCCCATCAGCCAGGTCGACACCATGCACGTCGAAGACCTCAAGCCATTCGTCAACACCAAACTCGAATGCCTCGTCCAGCAGATAGATTTCAACAAGGAATCCGTGGTCGTCTCGCGTCGCGAGCTGTTGAAGCTCCGAGCAGCTGAGGCTGCGGAGAAACTTTGGGAAACCCTCGCGGAAGGCCAAATCGTCCAGGGGCGAGTGCGGTCGATTATGCCCTACGGCGCGTTCGTGGACATCGGCGGCGTCGATGGCCTGCTGCACGTCAAAGACCTGGCCCACGGCCGAGTCGAGAAGGTCGAAGACGTCGTGCATGTGGGACAAGAGCTTGAGCTGTGCATATTGAAGCTCGACCGCGAGGCCAAGCGCGTGGGCCTGGGGCTGAAGCAGACGCTGCAAGACCCGTGGGACGACGCCGAGGTCAAATGGCAGCCTGGCTCGACGGTCTCCGGCAGGGTCGTCAAGCTGATGGATTTCGGCGCGTTTGTCGAGCTGACGCCCGGCGTGGAGGGCCTCGTGCCGATAGGCGAAATGTCCTTCCGCCGGATAGGCCATCCGCGGGAAGTCGTGCAGGTTGGCGACATGCTCAAGGTGGCGGTGATGGCGGTGGATATCGAGGCCAAACGCATCAGCCTGTCGCTGAAACAGGCTGGCGACGACCCCTGGCAAGGCGCCGCTGTGCGATGGGCAGAGGGTAGCGTGATCGAGGGCAGCGTTACCCGTGTCGCGGATTTCGGCGCGTTTGTCGAGCTGACCCCCGGCGTCGAAGGACTGGTGCACATCAGCGAACTCTCGCCCAAACGCGTCGCAACCGTCGCCAGCGTGGTCTCCCCAGGCCAGGCTGTGCAAGCGAAGGTGCTGGAAGTAGACGAAGAGCGCCAGCGGATTTCGCTGTCGATAAAACAGCTACAGGAATCGGACGCCGGGCCAGCTGCGATGAGCCTGGCTGACTACGAAAAACAAACCCCCGCCAAGAGCAACGACACCAACAACAAACCCCTGAAAGGAGGCCTGGACAGCCAAGCCGTCAAAACCAAGTTCGGCAACCTGAACCTGGGGTAAGAAACAAAAACTACAATATGAAATGTGAATTCTGTAATTCCGACACGATTACCAGGTCTGTTAGAAAGCAACACTGGTTCAAGGGCAGGCTGTACATTGTC
>JAOZNE010000196.1:0-1326 GCA_029933955.1 Phycisphaerae bacterium | reverse complement strand
GCCTTTCGGAAGTGGTCCACCCACACAGATGTATCCACCAGCACCACTAAGCTGTTCTCCGGCGGCGGGTGCGTTTGGCGCCAGGCTCGGATCCGCCCAGGGCAGCCAATCGCTGTGCACTGCATCGCGCGACCAGAGCTTCAAGCCCCATTCGCACCAGAGAGGTCTTCTCCTTCACCCCGGTAAGTTTGGATGCCGTCGCAAGAATGCCGTCATCGATATTGACTGTAGTTTTCATATGGCCAAGTATGTGCGATATGGATGTATTTGTCAAGCAGCCAACCACTCAGTCGCGGCGTTTTCGGATCAGTAGCCAGGTTGTGCGGGCGGGGCCTGATAGTATGTAGAATAGTACCGCTCCAGCCAGGACGATATACGGGCCTACCGTTACCGCCGCGAGGAATAATAGCAGCAGTTTCAGCAGATAGCCGAACGGTCGTCGGCCTCGGATGTACTGGTTCATCACATGCGGGTAGCGAAATCGCGACACCATCAGCAGGCCTGATACAAGCGTCAACACGGGCAGTGTAACGCTCATGCCGAGCATGAGATTTTCGTCGCTCAGCCAGGTCAGGTTTCGGCCCATCAGGCTGGTGAACATCAGCAGCACCGCCGCCAGGCCCGCAGCCGCTGCGGGGGTGGGCAGACCGCGGAAGTCCATGTGGGCAGCTTCGTCCTGCTCGGTCTCCACATTGAACCTCGCCAGGCGGAGCGTCGCGCAGGCTACATAAACCGCTGCGATACACCACACCGTCCGCTCGACCGGCAGATACATATCGAACTGCGACCGCAATATCGAAACCGCCGACCGCAGGGACAGCACAGCCGGAGCTACGCCAAAACTGATAATGTCGCACAGGCTGTCCAGCTGGGCGCCGAAGTCGCTCGTCGTCCGCGTCATCCGGGCCAGCCTGCCGTCGAGCATGTCGCAAAACATAGCTGCGAAAATCAGGCCCGCGGCGATTTTGAGATGGGCCAAGTTCCCCGCGTCAAGCTCAGCTCCCAGCCCGTCCTTGGCTGCGAAGTGAATCGCAGCGAAACCAGCCAAGCCATTGAGCAGCGTAAAGGCAGCCGGCAGCACCGCGGTACTGCGGAGAATCCTCGCCCGAACATTTTTTCGATGTCGCGTCATGAGTTACCTTATACCCCGCCGGGCCTATAAATACAAGACATGGAGGCTTGGGCAAGATGCCCAAGCCACGCAGCCTCTTGCCTCGCCCGGACAAACAGGCTATCATGGCTTTTTCGTTACATGGGCAAAATACTCCTGAAACAAAGGCGATAACCGATGAGCATGACGATAACCGAGAAAATCATGGCCCGCCA
>JAOZNE010000195.1:0-3954 GCA_029933955.1 Phycisphaerae bacterium | reverse complement strand
GCCATAGGTAGCAGGACCGCAGCTGTTAGTAGTAGTATTAGTAACCCCAGGGTTCCCAGCTTGGCGGACTTTGGCAGCGGGCGGGATAATATGTGTTTAATCCGCAGACTCAGCGCGTTTTGAGATTCAACCACGCCGATGAGTCGCAGGCTCAGTGCACCTCTGCCCAGCGACAGCGTCGCGACGTTGAGCAGCGTTTCGGGATATTCGCTGGCCTGTTTACCCATAGCGACGAGCACCGCTTCGTCGACAGCTTGTTCTCGCAGGCGACGAATGATAGCGTTGGCCAGCCAAAGCAGCGGATTGTAAAAGTAAAAAATCTGCAGCAAAGCCTGAGCCATATTCACCCACAAATCATAGCGTTTTACGTGGGCTAACTCGTGCAGCAACACCGCTTCGAGCTGGCGCGAGCTGAGCCTGGCTGGGAGGTTTTGCGGGATGAGTATCACAGGCTGAAACAGCCCGCACACCGCGGGACTTGTAGCGTTTGATGAAAGTTTGAGTTTGACGCGTTTTTTCGCATTTACACCCAGCCGACGTTTGCACTCCTCAAGCATCGCTGCGAGTTCCCCGCCAGCTTCGCCCCCCTGACGCACAAGCCCAGCTACAAACATCGAACGCTGAACAATCAACAAAATCATCCCAGCTACGACGGTCAGCCAAGCCAAAAACACAGCCGCTGCCCAGCCAAGCCCCGCACTCTTGGACACAGGCATCGCCCCTATAAATTCAGCATCCGCAGCTGCGATCTGCTCTGCTGGCAAAGCTCCGCCAGCCAACGAATCGATGTCGCCATCATGCGAAGAGTTTTGCAAATCCCCAAGCCCAGGCTGGGTTGTCGTGCCTAGGTGATTGGTGGCTGGGGAAGCTTCTGGGAGCTGGGCAGTTGATTGCATTTCCGCCTGCGCCGGCAGCTGGGCGGAGGCTTCGAACATCGGATTCAAAAAACTCCCGCCAATCCAATAGCCAATCCCCGTCGGCGCAGCAAGCGTAACGGGCAGCACAAGTTTCAGCAGCACAAGCATCCACAAAGCATATCGCACGACAGCTCGCACTTTTTTGCGAACAACGCGGTCGAGCAACAATATAACTACAATCAGCAAACTGGACTGGATCAGCATGGGCAACGCGAATTTGACAAACCAAAGCCCCGCAAAATTAAGCGACTCGACAATAGCACTCATATCAATCTCCCGTAAAAGCAGTTATCAGTTATCAGTTATCAGTAAAAACAAAAACATCACAGTTCGTTTTTTCGCGTTTTTTCGCGTTTTTCGTAGTTCTAAACATCTGTGTCTATTTGCGGCTCTTCTTGGGAGCTGAGTTTTTTCGTTTTTGTTTTATAAGAGTTTCGAGTTCGCCAAGCTGCTTGGCGGTGAAGTTGTTGCTGTCCAGCAGAAACTGCATCATCGGCGTCATCGCCCCGTTGAACGCCCGCTTCACCGCTCCCATCACCTCGCCCTTTTGCGCCTGGGCGGGAGTAATAGACGAGCGATAAAGAATCAGGTTCCGAAGCCTTTCTGTTTTCAACAGCCCCTTGCAAGCCATCCTGTCCATCATGGTTTTAACCGTGCTGTACGACCACTTCCTGCTTTTCACCAAAACCTCCTGCACAGTCGGAGCCGCACAAGGCTCATGCTTCCAAACCGCCCGGATAATAGACCACTCCCCCTCGGTCAGCTGATAATACGACTTCGCCATGATAATCTCCTGATATCTAACCAAGTAACCCACGCTCTACAATTGTAGAGATAACAATTGCAAAGGCAAGCCTTTTTTATTTTTTTGCATCGCGGTTCTTCCTTCAGAGATAGCTCCAAAGCTGTGGTGTCATTTTTCCTGGGTGGCCTGGCCCGCATCGGCCTGGGTTTTGCGAGCTGCGTTCATGCCTGGGTTTGTGATTATAAGTAGCCCATTGGCTATTGCCTGCCGCATCATCCGCAATCGCGCAGATATTTTTGTGACTTTTTTTTAATTTTCTGTGAAGGGGGGCTGTATTTGTTTAGTATTTCGGTATTCGAACTTGGTGTTTTGCTTTGAGCTTGAAAGGACCCGGCATGGCTGTTGAATTAGGCACTGTAGCTCCGGTAGGTTTTGAGAATTTTGCCTCGCCCAGATGGGCGTCTTTGATGCGTAGTCTTGGGTGCACCACCGCCCAGGTTTACCGGAATCGCGATGGCAACGACGCCAGTCATTCTGGGGTTGTTACCATTGGCCAAATTCGGGAGTACCTGGACTTGGCCCAGTTGCCCTGCGATTCGCTCCACGCTTTTTACGGCAACGACCTGGATATCTCCGTGCCAAACGACCAGGCCCGGCAGGTGGCGGTGGAGGTTATGCAAGACGAGGGTCGCCTGGCCTTGGCCTTGGGCGGGCCTATCGTCGTGGTGCATTGCTCGGGTATTTTTCCCGAAAATCTCACGCCGGAGGAGCATCGCGTCCGCCGAAGTTGTCTGCGGCAATCGATAGACGAGTTGGGCAGGTTTGGCCAGGCCAATGGCGTGCGGTATGCTTTTGAGAATCTCCCGCCCTATCACGCCATCGGTTCCGACGTAGCTGAGCTTGCGGAAATTCTGCGAGAGGTCGACAGCCCCGCAGCAGGGATGTGTTTCGATATCGCCCATGCCAATCTCGCGGGCAACCCCGTCGAAGCTATCGCCCAGGCTGGCGAGCGGATTATCTACACGCACGTCTGCGACAACCTGGGCCGAGTTGACGATCATCTCCTGCCCTTCACAGGTCAGATAGACTTCCAGGCTGCGGCTGACGCCTTGCGGGAAGTCCGCTACGACGGCGTGCTGATGATCGAGACGTTTTGCGATGTCGACGAGCTAGCCAAGCTGGTAGACCAGGGCATAGGCGAAAAAATCTCCCAGTTCCTCGCCAGGGTCCGCGGTTAGTATTTTCCAGTTTAGTTGTACTGGTATAACATACCAGCCTGGCCTATGTGAAAAACAAATACCAAGCCATCACGAAAGCCAGAGCTGCGGAAAACGCGATAGCCAATGCGACGAGGAAGTTTCTCATCTGGCCTGGCGTGGTTTCGCTGCTGGCTTGATGGGGTGTGTTTTGCAAATCAGCTACCGCCGATGTCGCAGCTGCCGGTTCCGTGTTCGCGGCGTCAGCTATGCTCGACGCCTGGGCGGTGCGCGTAGCTTCCTGCGGGGTCAAGGCTGGATCTATATGCAACGCCAAGGCAGCCTGGACGGAATCTCGCCGGGCTAAATTGTCGCCGGCCTCAGCCTGGCCTGGCTGAGGTTTCGCAGCCTCTGTTGGCGGGCCGGTCTCAACAGCTTCGTCCATGACAGACTCGGCAGCCATCTGCTGAGAGAGGATTTCCTCCGCCAGGTTTGCCCCGGAAGAATTAGCTGACCGGGCCCGCCGAATGAAGACGTCAGCTAACGATTTTTCCCCAGGCCCCTGCGCGATACGCCTGGTTTTTTTGGGCTTGGGCGCGACGTCCCGAGCTTCGATAACCTCCGCAGCTATAGCGTCGAAAGCCTCAGCTTCTCGCTTGGCAAGCTGAGTTTTTTTCGCATTTTCCGCAGCTTTCTCCGCCTGCAACTGCGATATAAGCTCAGCTATCTTGGCAGAGACGACAGGATTGACAGGCTGGGCTAAAGGGTCGTCCTCGTCGTAAAATTCATCGTCAAACGCGTCGATTTGCGGGGACAAGGGCTCGGGCGCAGCAGGCTTGGCGGACGGGCTGTCCATCTGCGCGACCGCTTGTCGACGCTCGAGCAACTGCGTAACCTGCGCGTCAGCCAATTCCTGAAGAACAGCTTCATCGTCCAGACCAGCCAAATTGTCCACACCTGCCGCCATCGTAAAAAATCCTTAAACCCATCGTAACACACTTCGGAACCAACCCGACGTCTCTGCAAATTTTTTTGAAAAAAATTATCAGAGCCTGTTGCACAATAATTCTCGAATCCAACCATTGGATTCGATAGC
>JAOZNE010000194.1:0-3955 GCA_029933955.1 Phycisphaerae bacterium | reverse complement strand
TAAGTTTTCGACATTCTAAAGTTTTGCAAACAAGTGCTGGGGAATGACACGGAGGGATCCGTGTTTCTTCCGTTTTTTCAGCTCCCGCGGAGCTAAACATCACGCAATCGCATTACTACAGAAGATATCGCTTCTGCGGAGCCGTTTCTCCATCGTATTATGGGACGACTGTGTCTCGACATACTAAACAAACCCGTGTGCCACGCCAAAAGCGTTCAATATCCTCCACACTTTCCTTGCGTTCTCTGTGTTCTTTCGTGGTAATTTTTTTGTAAGGACAAAACCCGCACCCCTCCCGCAGCTTCGGGCGCATTCGTTCACGCGCTGTTTGTCGTCGTCAGACTCGCAGGGCTTCCTCTTCCAGCCTGGTTTCCGGGACGAAGTTGCCCATCGCGGCGAGGTAGCCTCTTACCGCATCGTCCAGCCGTTCTTTGGCCTGGTGCTTTGAGTCGCCTTTGCTCCTGCAGCCTGGCAAGGTCGGGCAAAAAGCGGT
Source organism: Phycisphaerae bacterium (assembly GCA_029933955.1). Classification (GTDB taxonomy): domain Bacteria; phylum Planctomycetota; class Phycisphaerae; order SM23-33; family SM23-33; genus B1-G9. The sequence goes on along the minus strand of JAOZNE010000194.1, from coordinate 3,462 downwards.
GAACCCCCCTTGACCATTAGCCACAATGCGAATGCTCAGTTTCATCGCTCACCTCTGGAACCCTCGCCGGATTCCTCAAAAACGCGCGGGGCGCCCCCCGGCACGCCGCACGCCAATACGACTATGGATATCCCACACCGCACCTGTAAGCCACCCACGCACAACCGCCGAAGGAGCCATTCGCCCGATACGGGAAATCCGAAACTCCAACCTGAGTAATTCTAGGCGCGCGGGGTGGTTGCGGACAAGGCCAGGGTACCAATTTTTCCAACCAGGCACTCTAACTGGGGGCAAAATCCCGCAGGGGGTATCGCGCAAAGGCTGGTGCGAGTAGACACTTACGCCTTGGCTGAGGCAGAGAAGAATCGCGTGAAAATTTTTACGGTTTTTTCGCTTTTCCCACGCATGGCCAGGGTGTCTTGCCCATGTTTTTTTTTCACTAGTGTCATGGTTGCAGCTCGTTACAATACTTACTCCGCGATGGCTTGGGAAACCTCGGCGCATTAAAAAAACCCTATAAACAAGGGATTTTTTAATGGAGGCGGCGGGGATCGAACCCGCGTCCCGTGACGTTTTAACGTCGGCTTCTACGTGCGTAGTCGCTTGTTTGAATCTCGCCGGTCAGGCTCAAAACGACACGATCCTTTCTCGGCCAGCCTAACTAAAGTCCCGACTGGGTAACAAGGCTACTCCCAGCTGGCAAGCCCGCTGTGCGACGTCGTCAGCGGCCCACGGGCAAAGACACTGACGACGGGTAGCCTAATCTAGGCTGCCATTTGAAGTTGCGGTTTGGCAACTATAAATTGTCCAGGGTTTAACGAGGCCACCTGGAACCTCGGCACGCCACCGACGCCTCAACCCGTCCGGTCGAATCCAATTCGCCCCCGGAGGCGCTTCTCAAAACAGAAGCAAGGCATCCGACAACATTATAGCACAAAAACAGGCAATAGGCAAATAGGGAATTAGGGAAATAGGGAAATAGGCAATAGGGAAAAACAGCAAATGACGAATTCCTCATTCGGGCTTCGTTATTCGTCATTTTCTGTGTGCTTATCGTCTACTGTTGCTTGACAGAACTGTCCGATGCGACTAGTTTCTTCGGCTATGGATACTGATAATATTAAACAACAGTTTGCTCGCCGATTTGCCAGGGCCCCGGCGGGAGTGGTTGCTGCGCCTGGTCGGGTTAATCTTATCGGCGAGCATACGGACTACAATGACGGCTTTGTTTTGCCCATCGCTATCGACCGCAGGACCCTGGCTGCATGGGCTCCGCGCGACGACGGACGGTGCTGTTTCGCCTCTGCCCAGCAGGACAAACCCGTCGAGGTCGACCTGTGCGAGCCTATCGCACCTGGTGAGTTGGCGTGGGGAAATTATCCTCTTGGCGTCGTGGCTGGGCTTGTGGAACGAGGGCTGACGCTGGTGGGCGCGGATGTTTTGTTCGACAGCGATGTGCCGTTAAACGCGGGCCTGAGCAGCTCGGCTTCATTGGAGGTTGCCTCGGCGTTGGCGTTGTTGGCTGCTTGCGGACAGCAGGTGCCTGACGAGGAGTTGGCGCTGCTATGTCAGTGGGCGGAAAATGTTTTTGCCGGCGCGCCGTGTGGCATTATGGATCAGTCGATATCGATTATGGGCCAGGCTGACTGCGCGTTGTTGCTGGACTGCCGCAGCTTGCAAACGCGACAGGTGCCGATGAATCTGCCTGGCGTTACGTTGTTGGTTTGCGACACGCAGGTGTCCCACGACATCGGCGACGGAGGCTACCCCGCCAGGCGCTCCCAGTGTCAGCAGGCAGCGTCGATATTGGGCGTCAGAGCTTTGCGAGACACCGACTTGGTCAGCATCGACCAGGCCCACCAAGCGGGCGAGCTGGACGAAATGCAGTTCCGCCGAGGCCGACATGTGGTAACGGAAATCGCACGCACGCTCGAAGCTGCCGAGCTGTTAGAGACGGGCCAAGCCGACGCTGCGGAAAAGTTTGGCCAACTTATGTACGCCTCGCACGAGTCGTTGCGAGACGATTTCGAAGTAAGCTGCGAGGAACTCGACGCCATCGTCGCGGCTGCGAGTAAATGCGATGGCGTGTTCGGCGCGAGAATGACGGGGGGCGGCTTTGGAGGCTGTGCCATCGTACTTGCCAAAGAAGACGCCATTGAGGCCATCGCCAAAACCATCCGAGCGGACTTCGCGGAAAAGTTTGGCCAGGCGTGTCCCATCTTCGCTACCCACCCCGCCAACGGAGCCGGAGTAATAGAATAAAGCTCATCCGGAAAGCTGCTCTATGAATATTGAAATGAAATTTGCCCTTTCGATGGGGCTGATATTGCTTAGTACGACGGCGGGGTATTTTGCGCGCCGGCGTGGGTATCTTCCCGAAACTTTCGCCCGGGCGATAATGACTGTCGTGCTGGTGGTGGGCTACCCGGCGGTGGGGTTCCTGGCTATCTGGAAAATTCCCGTCCATTGGCAATACGCCTGGCTGCCCGTGCTGGGCTTTGCACAAGCTACGATCCTCGCACTGATTGCCCTGGGCGCAGGCCGATGGCTTTTTAAGGACAAGCTCCAACGCGGCATGGTGGGCCTGGCTTGCGGGGTCGGCAACCATGGCGTTACCATGGCGGGGTTCGTCGTGTTTCTGCTGTTCGGCGACGAGGGCCTGGGCGTCAACACCATCTACGCTATCTACACGTTCTTCGCGCTGGTGCTGCTGTCGTATACCATCGCTCAGCGGTACACCCCCGACGCGACCGGCCAGCCTATTCTCGTACTGATGTTCCGCAACCTGCTGCACTGGCGGGCGAGTGGCCTATATGCCTGCCTGGCTGCGATTCTGCTCAGCAGCATGGGCGTGAGCAGGCCTGCCACTTTCGACGAATATCCCATTCTCGATTCGATGATATATTTGCTTATCGCGGTAGCGTATTTTTCCATAGGCCTGCGGCTGCACCTGCCGCACCTGATGGAAATTAAACGGGCGGTGCTGGCTGTGCTGGTTATCCGTCATGGCGTGGGGCTGGGGGTTGGCTTTGCCCTGGCTGGGCTTACGTACCTGACGCCCTGGCCCATGGAAGGCCTGGCCCGGAACGTGTTTGTCATCCAGGCGTCCGTGCCGATAGGCGTCATGGGCGTAGCGGTAGCTAACATGTTCCACATCAAACCCCAGCAAGCCTCAGCCCTGTTCATAGTATCTTCCGTAGCCTACCTAGCTATGGGAATACCGCTGGTACTATGGATATTCGGCTAGGAAAAGTCATCAGCCATCAGTTATCAGTAACAGCAAAAGAAACAGCAAAGACACTACGAAATACGCGAAAACCGCGAAAGTTTTTTCGTAGCACGGGCACCTCGCCCATGTTTTCTCTTTTTCTCTTTTTCAGCCGTAGGTCATGCAACTTGTTGCATGGCGATTCGCAGCCAGCGAGGCGTTGGCTTTTATCTTCGTTCCGTCCAACGCCACCT
>JAOZNE010000448.1:0-1018 GCA_029933955.1 Phycisphaerae bacterium | reverse complement strand
GATGCTGGGCATCACGGTTATCGACCTCGGCTCGCCATTGGTAATCGCGGTCATCATCGACGACGTTATTGGTCGAGGCCAATATTCCCTGCTGCCAGGCTTGATGATGTTTTTCCTGATGCTGCCCCTGGCTGCAGCTTTGTGCCGATTCGTCAGCAACTACACCATCAGTCTGCTGGGCCAACGGGTTATCTTCGACATCAGGCTGAGCTTGTACAAACACGTGCAAAAGCTCCACTGCCGTTACCTGCAAAACACCACCACCGGCAAGCTGACCGAGCGACTTCGCGGCGACGTGTTGCAGCTTCAGACCTTGCTGACCAACCAGGCACCGCAGCTGATGGTGCAGGTGGTTACCGGGCTGATAATGCTCGTCATCATGTTCTTCATGAGCGTCAAGCTCACGCTGCTCGTGCTGGCGGGCATGGCTGTTTACTACATAAACTACCGATGGCACGTGCCGCGGATTCGCAAAATCCAACGGCGGTATCGTCACAAAATGGACCACCTGTCCGGCCTGGCCCAGGAAAGACTAAGCGGGACGATCGTCGTAAAAGCGTTTGGCAGGGAGAGGCAGGAGACGCGCGGATTCCTTCGGCGGAACTTCGCAGCCGAGCGAGTTTTCCACCGCATGAGAAACCTCTCCGTGCGATACTCCGTGCTGTCCAGCCTGCTTACCTGGGGCACATATTCCGCGGTGATATTTTACGGCACGGTGCTGGCGGTGCACGGCGAGATAACATACGGCATGGTAACAGCGGTTACCGCTTTTGCGATGAGGCTGCTCATGCCCGCGGCGATGTTGGCTGAGTTGGCTAACCAATTGCAACAGGCCAGTGTAGCTTTGGACAGAATCTTCGAGCTTATGCGGGCGGAGCCTGACGTCATCAATCAGCCTGGCTTGAAGCTGCCCAAGCTGGCGGGGGAGGTCTGCTTCCGCAACGTCTTTTTCCAATACGAGCCTAACAAGCCCGTGTTGCAAAATCTGGACCTTACGGTCAGGCAGGGCAAGACCGTC
>JAOZNE010000026.1:0-14699 GCA_029933955.1 Phycisphaerae bacterium | reverse complement strand
CTCCTCGAGAAGGACTCGAACCTTCAACCTAGCGGTTAACAGCCGCTCGCTCTACCAATTGAGCTATCGAGGAATTTTTTGTGTTTTATTCGGCAGCCTTCTTGCCCTTGTAAGCCAATTGGCCAACGAGGGACTACACAGGATAATGACTTGCGAGAAAATGTCAACCCCTTGGCGGAGTTTATTTTTGCGAGCGACATAAATTTGAAGAGGGGTAAGAAACAAAAACACATCGCCCATCTGTCGGGTGGCTTGGCTGGACCGCGTGTCTCTTGCGGGGTAGCTATGGGGCGCTCAACATGGCTACCCTGCAAACAGCCGCAGTGTAGCTGCGCCACCCGACGTGGGTGAATAAAAAGACTGGATTCCCGCTCCCCTATCAGGTCGAGGACAAGCCTCGCGGGAATGACACCCGCCGCTTTGGTGGCTATGCCATCCGTCTGTTTGTGAAACAATCTGAAATCCGCAATCCGAAATAAATCTCTCACTGCGGTCTTTGTTTTTTGGTTTGATATTGTTATTCTAGTGAGCCAATTGCAAAACTATGCGGAAATGTAGCACAGCCGCCCTCGGCTGTGTCGAACTTGCTATATTTCCAGTGTTTTTTACACGACCTTCCCAGCCGAGGGCGGCCAGGCTACATTTTTGCAATTGACCATAGTGGCTTGGTGATTTTACCGAGCAGGCAAGGTGGATATGAAAACGGCTATGCGAGACAACACAAGGGCAATGGCGTGGGGAGCAGCGGCTGTGATCGTATTGCTTCTGCCCGGTTTGGCACGAGGCCAGGATGGGGTTTTCGTCCGGGGCTACACAGGCCCGTTTGGCCCGTTCGTCCGTCAGGGCCAGTGGACAACCCGCAGGCTAAGCGTTGTCAACGCAACCGGTGCCGACGCGATGTGCGACGTTGGCTGTCTCACCGACGATCCGAAATCCGGCAAGACGATATTCTCCCGCCGAGCTATATTCCCAGCCAGGTCGCGCCGAGAGGTCGAGCTGGTCTACCGCCCGGCCGATGGCCAGGCTGGTCAAAAGTCGCAACAGGCCCGGGGTATCGAGCCTCGCCGGCAGAGCTACAAAATATGGAACGCCCGCACAGGTCAACTGCTGGACACGCAAGAGGGCAACCTGCTGCAAATCGACCCCGGGCCAAAAGTGCTGGGCATGGTAAACTCAAACCATATCCCCCGCGACACGAGCAGCTACCTGAAAGACCCTAAAAACTCCACCGCTTTTGGCTGGCTGAAGACAGTAGTCGCTCGGCCCCAGGCCCTGCCCGACCGTTGGTATGGCTATTCGATGCTGGACATGCTGACCCTGGGCGATATCGACATAGGTCAACTTAGGCCTTCGCAAGTGGACGCGATGCTGCGGTGGGTTCGCCTTGGCGGAACGATTATTTTCACAGGCCATGAGAATATGCACAAGGTTCTTCGTGGTCAGATAGGCCAGGCTGCGGGGGTAGGTAGCCTTGGCTCGCACTGGGTCGATAGGTTCCACGCGAAAAAAACCGCCAGCCAGGCTGTTGAGGTTGTCCTGGATTGGCCCATGCCCCAGGCTGAGCTATACGTTACCGACGCGAAGGTGCTTATCTCTGCGGACACTCTGCCCTTGCTGACGCATCGACGGGTTGGGCGGGGACATGTTTTCACGCTGGCCTTGCCCCTTGTCGCAGCAAAGCCTGTGGGGAGGTTCGACCCCTGGTCGGAAATCCGCCGGGCTATCCGCGTCGCTGAGCCATTGGAGACTGACAAGTTTTTCCGCCCAGCCCAGGCGACGCTGAAGCAAATAGCAGGCCGGCCCGGGCCTACGAAAATAGTCCCCGTCTCGATACTCCTGGCTATAACCGCCTGCGTAATCCTGGGCGGACTGGCGTTGCAATTCATCCGCCGGGGCGAGCTGCTCTGGGTGGTGCTGATACCAGCCTGGCTGGTCCTGGCTGTGGGTCTGTACGTCCACAGCCGAGGCCTGACCAGCCCGCAAAGGCTTAGCAACATAGGCTTGATAACTCCGCTGGGCGACGGGCAGGTGCGGGTGCAGCAGGCCTTTGCGTATTGCTCCGGGCCTGTGGAGCAGAAGCCCACTTTTTCCGCCGGACAAGGGCAGGGGATAATAAGTCCCGCCAGCCGGGCCTTGGCCGTCGCGAGAGAAATTAGCCGAGTCGAGACGACGGACTCGACCGTTATTATCCCCGCCAAGGTCGTGCCCCCCAACGCTACGCGAGGCTTTTATGTAGATACGGTCGTCCCCTCGCCGGGCGTGCAGGCCAGCCTGACCTTCGACGATAGCGGCGTGGTGGGCCAAATATCCAACCTCCTGCCCCAGCCTGTAAACGATGCCGTGGTGCTGACGAACTTCAAGACATATCGCCTGGGGTCGCTCCAGGCTGACATCCCCACGCCCGTCCGCATAGGCCCGCCCGAGCTGCTCGGCGAGGTGGACGTCTCGCGAGTTTGGCCAAAGTCCAGAACCTCGCAAAAACGCCGCAACGCAAAATCTCGCAAGCCGCGCCCGCGTCGCAAGCCCCGCGCAACGCGCGCAGCAACAGGCCCGCGGATAGAAGTTGCCGGCGAGTTCACCAGCTCGCTAACGCCAGACAAACGCCGCAACGACCTGCTAGCCAAGCTGATAACCGTGCCGAGTTTCAACAGGACTATTTTGGCCCGTCCGCTGTTGATAGGCTATGTACCGGGCAGCCTGGTCGACCCGCTGCCCGACCGCTCGTTGACGCGCGCGGGCTGGAGCGTGATAGCCTGGCCGATGCGAATATCTCCTCCAAAACCAGGCTCAGAGGTGCTGATACCAGCGGGCTTCGTCGAGAAAAGGCTGGAGAATATCCGCTCGTCCGTCTGGAACAGCAGGAGCATGGAGTTCCACAGCACCAACCGCCCGGGCGAGGTTGTCGTAATGGCCAGGCCACCCTGGCAGGGGGGCAGGCTGAGGGATGCAACTGCAATACTCACGGTAAACATTCAAGCGGTCGGCTACGACCTGACGGTCGCCAAGGCCAGGCTCGCCAAGAACAAGGCGGGCATGGCAAGCCGACTGAAAGTGGTCTCCCGCACGCCGGTAGAGACATTCTCGAACCCCTCAGGCCGACTTCGAATCTCCGTGCCAAACGCGGAGCGATTCGCCGACGCGGAAGGTTGGCTTGCCTTCTCGCTGCGGGTAACCAGGCCAACCAGCTCCGCCAAAACCAAAACCGCCCGCGGAAAACCCAGCCCGGGCCAGGACAACACCGTTATGTGGAAACTCGACAGCGTGGACGTGGTACTGAAAGGATATGCTTTGTGAAGCGGCAAATAGACACCGACGAGATAGTGATTTCCTGCAAGGGTCTGACGAAAAAGTACGACGATTTTGTCGCGCTGGATACGCTAAGCCTGGAGATTCCCCGCGGGCATGTTTTTGGATACATAGGCCATAATGGCGCGGGCAAGACGACGACCATTCGTATCCTCGCCGGGCTTGTCAAAGCAACGCAAGGCCGGGCCAGGATATGCGGCGTGGATGTGGCCAAAAGCCAAAATAAAATCAAACAGCTGGTGGGGTATATGCCCGACAGCTTTGGCGTGTATGACCAGATGCGAGTGTGGGAGTACCTGGACTTTTTCGGCGCAGCGTTCAAGATTCCCCGCAAGCTCCGCAAGGTGCGGATCGAACATGTCCTGGAAGTTACCGGGGCTCGGTACATGCGCGACCGGTTCGTCGACACGCTGTCCAAGGGCATGAAACAGCGGGTGGGCATCGCCCGGACGCTTATGCACGACCCGGACGTTTTGCTGCTGGACGAGCCTGCCAGTGGCTTGGACCCTCGGGCGCGAGTGCACATGCGAGAGCTGTTGCGTAAACTGGCGGATAGCGGCAAGACGCTGATGGTCAGTTCGCACATTCTGCCGGAATTGGCCGCGATATGCGACTCGATCGCGATTCTCCACAAGGGCAAGCTCCGCGCGCATGGGCCTATCGACACTGTCCTCAAGACGCTGCAGCGGGACAGGCTGATGGAAGTGAAATGCCTCGGCTCGATAGACGCCGCTACCCAGACGCTCCAACGCAGCGAGCGCTGCGACAAAATCGAGCCTTCGGAATTTCAGCGGGGCGTTTTGCTGTTCCGTTTCAGCGGCCCCGACGCCGCCCAGGCAGACCTGCTGGCCGAGCTGAACCGCTCCGGCGCCCGCGTGTCCACCCTGCGAGAGGTACCACTTAGCCTGGAGGACGCCTACATGTCCATCAGCGGAATCGACGAGGACGAGGGCGACCAGGACGACAACCCCATGCCAAGCCCAGCCTCAGCTCGGGAGGCGCGAAAATGATAAGCAACCCCATCATCCGTAAGGAGGTGCTCTCGGCACTCCGCACGAAAAAAGCGTACCTTATCCAGGGCTTGTTTCTACTGGTAACCGTCGCGCTGGTGCTGCTGCTCTGGCCTGAAGAGGGTTTGCAAGATATCGGAGGCCAGCAGGCCCGGCGGATATTGAGCATCCTCTCGCTCGGCGAACTGATGCTGATAATCCTGTTCGCCCCAGCCTTCACCGCGGCAGCCCTGACCGGCGAGGCGGAACACAACACGCTCGAGAGCCTGTTCTTCACCGCACTGAAGCCGTCGGAAATAGTCTTCGGCAAAATCGTCGGCGCCCTGGCGTTTCTGATAATCCTCGTGCTGTCAGGCCTGCCCGCCCTGGCGATGACGTTCCCGCTGGGGGGCGTCTCGGCGATGGATATCCTGGCTGCTACGAGCATCCTGCTGCTCAGCGCGATTTACCTTGGCATGATAGGCTTCCTCGTCAGCACCCTCGCCCACCGCAGCTATCGGGCCATCATCATCACCTATGCTGTGCTGCTGGTGGTATGCTTCGTAGCAGCGGCACCGGCCTGGCCCGTCAGTCGAAACATCCTGAAATACCAGGGCGAAATAGGCCAGGCCGTCCTGCATGTTATCGCTTCGCTAAGTCCGCTCGAAGCAATGCTCTCGCTGGTTTGGCCCGACAGCGCCTACGCGCAAGGCTCGGCGAACATGCCGCCATTTTGGGCACTCTTCGTGCCGATGAGCCTGGCTCTGACGTGTGTCATGGCGGGGTATTGTCGCTACAGACTCCGCCGCCCGCCCGCGCCGCCAAAGCATCGCGCAAAAGCTCATTTGATAGACCGCGGCGTTTCAGCTCGGAGCTTCTTTTTTATTATCGACCCCCGCCGACGCAAAAGGCCTATCTCGTGGTGGCAGAACCCCGTGCTGGTAAAAGAGTTTCGCACCCGCCCGATGCTCCAGGGCCAATGGCTGATGCGCGTGGTGGGGCTTTGCCTTATCGCTTCGGTGGGGCTGATGTTCCTGGTGAGCATCAGCGTCTCGGCGTTCGTAGCCGAGTCTGCCGGGATGATATCGAACATGGCTACATCTGTGGCTGCGATGATGGTGGTGCTCGTCGTGATGACAGGCCCTGCTATTTCCGCCGGGACGATATGCGCCGACCGCGAGACGGGCGTGTGGGACCTCATGCGGGCTACGCCGCTGCCGAGCTGGCGGATAGTCAGCGGCAAGTTCCAAGCCTCGATAATCCCCCTGGCCCTGCTGGCCCTCGCGACGCTGCCAGCACTGCTGATTCTGCTGTTTTTCAACATGGAACTCTGGCCAAACATTCTCCGCGTCTGCTATGTTATCGGCATGACCATTATGTTCGTAGCCACGGCGGGGACGTTTTTTTCGAGCTTTTTCAGCAGGACATCCACCGCCACCGCCTGGACGTACGCCCTGGTCGTGAGCCTGTCCATGCTGACCCTGCTGGTGTTGTTGGCGGAGGATCTTTTCAGCCGACGATTTATCGAGGCGGTGTTTTTGGTAAATCCGGTAGTAGCAGCCATGGACGCCGCGGGCAGCGGAGCGGTGCAGAAATACGCGTCGCTGAATAGCCATCTGAAAATAATGGGCCTGGCCACCGCTACGATGTTCGTAGTCAGCGTAGCCAGGGTTTTCCAGCTGCGACGAGCGAGCTAGGGAAAATAAATGACGAATGACGAAGCCCGGATGACGAATGAAAAAATATCCAATGTCAAAATACGCAATGCCCATTGAAGAACCAATATCCAATGTCCATCCGTCGCGGTGGCCTGGCTGCGCCGTAGCTGTTTGCGGAGTGGCCATGTTCGCGGCTATTGTTTTGGCCGGGGTTGTGCGTGCCGCTGAGCCTTTGGTTGAGCCTGCCTTGCCTCGCTGGGATGTCTCCGCTCCGACATTCGGCGACGAGCGGAACGTTACGCTGCTGGCCAGGCTGTTGCACGAAGCTGACTGGCGAGTGCGTCAGCGGGCAGCGGTCGGGCTTGGGCAGACGAACAACCCCGCAGCTTTGGAGCATCTCGAAGAGGCTCAGAGGGACACAAACCCCGCCGTGCGCATCGCGGTTATTCGGGCGGTGGCGTCGTATCCGGGCAGGGCTGTCGCCGAGCGAATCGTCATCAACGCACTGGGCGAGAAAAACCCCGCTGTAGTCCAGGCTGTGCTGGAGAGCGTCGTCAGGTTGGACTTGTCGATAGCCGCCAGCCGGGTTGCGGAATTGCTGCTCAGCCCGAACCCGCAAATTCGCCAGTTGGCTGGAGCCTCGCTGCGCAACCTGGGCCTGCCCGTGGACGAGGATGTTCTTGTCAAACTCCTAGCTGACGATTCCGCGCCGGTCGTAATCCAGGCGTTGGACATCGCTGCCAATCAGCCCAGCTCCACGGCGATAATCGCAGCGGTAAAGTCTCAGGCCAGCAGAGCAGTCAGCCCCGCCGTGCGAGCCTTGGCTATCGAAACCCTCGCCAGGCTGAACTTCGCCCAGGCCCGGGCACTGCTGGCCCGGGCAGCGACAAGCCCCAGCCCGCTGATTCGTCGCTCAGCCGTGCGCGCCTACGGACGGGCAGGCCAGGCCCAGGCCGTCGAGGCAGCTTTGTCCGACCGCTCGGCGATGGTTAGGCTAGCCGCCAGCCGGGCCATAACAGGCCCCGGCGAAAACCCCGCCGAGCTTATACGAAAACTATTTTCGCTCATGCTCGCCGCGCCAAGCGACCAGGCAAGCCAGGCTGCCCGCGACGCGCTGGTTCGCATCGGCGGGGACCAGGTCGCCACCGAAGCTGCCGCGACGATGCGACGAGAGATGACCAAATACCGCCGAGAGGTACAGGCCAGCCAGGCCAGGCAAAAAAAACAGAAAGCGCAGAACCCCAAAAAAGTCCAGGCTCCCAAGTCTGCGGGAAAACGTCGCCAGGAACAGCTCAGCCGAAATGTCCGCGCGTGTTGTTTCATCCTGGGCAAGGGTCGTAGCCGGCGCGGGTTCGACTTCTTAATTTGGCTGCTGGAACAGACCCCGCTGGACTCGCCCATCCAAGGCTCTGTCGTTATCGCGCTGGGCGAAATCGGCGACGCCCGGGCAGAAAAGCCTTTGACGAAACTGCTCGAGCGTTGTCGCGTCGCCGGGGCAAAATATCTCGTCGCCATGGCCAGCATGTCAGCTCCGCCGCCCTTTAGCCCGGAGACAACCGCCCACGTTATCGAAGCCTTGGCCAAGTTCTCCGCCACCTCCGCGACAGGCCTTATCTGTCGCCTGGCCGAGACGAGCTACATGGGCGTCAGGCTAGGCCCGCCGGTCGTCGCGGCGATGCGAACCCTGCCGGACTTGGCTGGGCCTGAAAATATCGAGCAGGTCGAAAAAGTTATCGTTGCGGTCCTGGCTGATGACACCTGCGACCTGGCCAGCCGAGCCTACGCGGCCAAGGCTGTGGCGAAAATGAAAACCGCCGCCGCTCTGCCAGCCCTGCGAACGCTGCTGAACCAGGAGCGACCTTCTCTACTGGTAATGCAAACCGCAGCCTGGGCTATCCAGGAAATCACAGGCCAGACGCCGCCAAATATCCCACACCCGAAAGTCAACCAAGGCAACTGGATCATTAAAAAACTTATTAACGTCCCAAGTTTGTAGGAGGGTATCGGTTCAGCGTGGATTGGACAAATCCGTTTCACAGTTAAGAGACTTTTTCCGCCTTCGGCAGATATTGAATCCGCCTTCGGCGGGACTATTTTGTCAGGTTTTTCAGGCATAACAAAGCCCTGAATTGTCTCGGGTTATAAAATGGGGCAGCAGGTGTATAACCGCCACCCCCGCACTTGTTTTTGTCTAAACGGATGGCGGTGGAGATTTTTTATATTGCTGTAATGTGCAATTCATGGTTTCATGGCGGCAGGCTGTCTTGTCGATATAAGTTCACAGGGAGTTCTTTTGACCCCCCCCAAAAAAAAAAGCACGATGCAGTTTCTTCGTTATAGAGGATTTTGTCGATAAAGATTTGCAGGGAGTGAAGGCCATGGCTGGGTCTGGCATTTTGATCTTGGGCAATATGAACAAGGCTGGCGTGGCGGAGTGTATAGATTCGCTGCGGGGCTGGCTTGGTTCCTGCGCGGAGGTTCTGGGGGTGTATCCGCATGTCGATTTCCCGCAGGACATCGCTCGGCGTGCGAAGTTGTGCATTGTCTTTGGCGGGGATGGCACGTTGCTCTCGGCTGGTCGTGAAATCGCGCCGCTTGCGGTGCCGTTGTTGGGCGTGAACATGGGCAAGCTGGGCTTCCTGGCGGACTACGACCCGGAGCATCTCAAGCGACATTTGCCGGATATCCTGGCTGGGGCGGTTTCGCCGATTGGCAGGATTATGCTGTCGGTGCGAGCGCGTAGCTGCGGGCCTGGGCAGGGGGGCTGCGGCTGTGAAGACACCGTGTACCTTGCCACCAACGACGTGGCGATATCAGCTGGCGACCCGTTTCGGATGATAGGTCTGGACGTCAGCCGAGGCTCTCAGCGGGTGGCGCGGTACCTCGGCGATGGCCTGGTCGTCGCTACGCCCACAGGTTCGACGGGCTATAATCTTTCCGCCGGCGGGCCTATCATCGACCCCACACTCGACGCGATGGTAATCACGCCCGTTGCGCCGCACACGCTTTCGCTCAGGCCTATGGTGGTCCCAGCCGGCGGAACCATCAGCATCACCGCCACCCGCGTCAACGAAGGCACGAAGCTGATAATCGATGGCCAGGTTCCCCAAAGCCTCGTCGCAGGTCAGGTCGTGGAAGTCAGCCGAGCGGAAAAACCGCTAATGCTGTTTCCGCACCCCGGGCGGGACTTCTTTCAGACCCTGGCCGACAAACTGCACTGGGGCCAAAGCCCCCATCACGCGGAATAAGACTTATTTCGGATTGTGGATTTCAGATTTCGGATCGGGATTGTTCGGGATACAATCTGAAATCCGAAACAAATCTCATGTTACAAAAAGCAGTTAAGATGTGCCTAAAAGAACGGTTACGGATAGCTGGAAATAAATTTCACACACATGGAGGACATGAAGTCCTTTTTACTGAATCCTGACTTCTGACCCCTGACTTCTGTTTTGTGCTATACTTTTGTCATGGATTCTGTTGACGAACATTTCATGGCCAGGGCGTTGGAACTGGCCCAACTTGGTCGAGGCCTGGTCGAGCCGAACCCGATGGTTGGAGCGGTTATCGTCCGCCCGGGCGAGCCAGGCCCGGAGATTATCGCCGAGGGTTTTCACGCGGTTTTCGGAGGCCCGCACGCGGAAGTCCAGGCCATGAGAGCTGCCCGCCAGGCCTGCCGCGACGTGCGAGGCTCGACGGTGTACGTTACGCTCGAGCCTTGTAGCCATTTCGGAAAAACCCCGCCCTGCGCCGATGCGATTATCGCTGCGGGAATTTCCCGCGTCGTCGTAGCCATGCTGGACCCGGACGAAAAAGTCGCGGGCCGCGGGCTGAAAAAACTCCGCCAGGCCGGCCTGACGGTGGACGTGGGGGTTTGTCAGGCCCAGGCCCGCCAGCTGCTCGGGCCTTATATAAAGCTGCGAACCCAGGCCAAGCCCTGGGTAATATGCAAATGGGCACAGACCGCCGACGGTGCCATCGCCCTGCCGAGCGACGCAGGGCGATGGATTTCCAGCGAGGCCTCGCGCGAGCAGGTGCACAAATTGCGAAGCTACTGCGACGGGGTGCTCGTGGGCACCGGCACGGCCCAGGCTGACGACCCGCTATTGACCGATCGCAGCGGGCAGGCAGGGCCAGCTGCCCGCCAACTTGCCCGAGTGGTGCTGGACAGCAAGCTGGCCCTGCCGCCGGAGAGCCAACTTGTCCGCACCGCCAACGACAGCCCGGTCATCGTCGCCACGACCGCCCAGGCCATCCAGGACAACCCTGCCAAAGTTCGCGAGCTTGACCAGGCGGGAGTCGAGCTGTTGGCCTTGCCGACGAGCCAGGCTGGGCTGAACATCAACGCTCTGCTGGTGGAACTAGGCAGGCGACAATGGACTTATCTGCTGGTCGAAGGAGGCTCGAAGGTGTTGAACAGTTTCATCGCCTCGGGCCAGGGGGACGAATTGTGGGCGTTCGTCTCGCCAGCTAAGCTGTCCTCAGCCGAGCTGGTCCAGCAGCCAAGGTTCGACCTGGCTGACGTTATCGCACAAGGCCAATATGTTGAGATCAACTCACAAACCATAGGCCCAGACACGCTGCATAAACTCCGACGAGTGATTGATGTGGGGTCGGCCATTGCCGACCAGGGAATACCGAACACGATAAGTTGACGGCACGGGTGAAAATGGTCGGCAATGGCCGACCCTGCCTGCCTCACACTTCCGTCAGCAGCACGGTTACGTCGTCGGTTGCGTTTGCGTTGTTGACCAATTCGGAAACTCGCTGGATGAACAAGTCCCTCGGCAGCTCTGCCAACGGCTTGATAACTTCGATTATCTGGTCGCAGCCATGCCCGTCGCACTTGGGGAAACACTCCTCAAAGCCATCGGAATAAAGTATCAGCCTGTCGCCGGGTGAGAGCTGGAAACTGCGAGACTCGAATGTCGCCTCCTCCATAATCCCCAGCAGTTGGCCCGGCTGTTCCAGTTCCCTGGCCCCAGCCTCGTTGAGCAGTATTGCCGGGGGATGCCCCGCCCGAGACATAGTAACCACGAGCGACTCGGTGTCGATAATGCCGTAAATTCCCGTGCAAAACTCGCACATGCTAAGCTGCTGGCGACACAAGTCCGCGTTGAGCTGGGCCAGAGCTTCGTGCGGCGGGACTATTTCGTAGCTGTTGCCGGTGATGCGTTTGGTCTGCAGGGCCTCCTTGATAAACATCGTCAGCAGGGCCGCGGGCAGGCCGTGGCCGACGGCGTCGGCGACGTAAAACCCGACGTGAGTCTCGTCCAGCCGGGTCGTCTCGTAGATGTCGCCGCTGACGAAACCGGCAGGCTGAAAAAATACGCCGAACCGCACCGAGCCAACCTTGGGCAACTGTCGCGGCAAGAAATCCTGCTGCAATCGCGACGCCAGTTTCATCTCCTCGTCCAGCTCGTCCGCGGTTCGGGCGGCGTATCGGGCCAACGAACGGGCTGCGGCAAGCTCCTCGACACTCCGAGCCATCGCCGGGCGAAGCGCCGCTACGCTGTCCAGCCGAATGCGCAACTCCTCGGCTGAGACATTATCGCCGAGGTGCAACACCCCCGCCAAGGCCAAGCCAGGCTCCCCCGCCAGGCCATCGCCGAGAATTATCGCGGCCACGCCAGCCTCGCTGAGGATTTTGAGTATCTCATCAGCCCCGCAGGCCTGGCCATCCACCACCGCAGCGACCACCCCGCCAGTCAGGCTGCTCCGCAAGTTTTCCCGCGAGAGCGACTTGACAGCCCACAAACCATCCGCCGCCTGACTCAGAACGTCGGGAGCGTCGGAAGAACCGATCCAGAGAATTTCTTGAAAATCCACAGTACACAAACTCCACAAAAAAATATGAAAAAAGTTATCAGTTGTCAGTTATCAGTTATCAGTAAAAGCAAAAAAAGTTGTAACCATTCACGCGGTTTTTCCAGCCCGAAGGGCTAAGTTAGCCTGGCCTTTCAGGCCAAGAAGCAACAAACTTTTTCTGTTTTCTATTTTTTTGTTGTCTAAAAAAAACTTCAAGTTCTTCATGAGCTTCATGGTGCAATTTACTTTTGCCCGGGCCTTCACTCGCCCCGCTGGGCCTGGTGCCTTGGCGGGATGTCGATGAACTCTACCCGGTCGCCCACCGCGATACCCGCCAGCTTCGCCTGCCCGCCCGCCAGCTCCAGCGCGTAGCAGGCCGGGATGTGAGACTCGTATCGAACCCGCCCCGCTCTGTCCGGCTCGACCTGCATCGCGTAGACATTCACGACCAGACCGTCCGGGCCGATGAACACAATATCTATCGGAATTTCGCAGCCTCTCATGCAGTAGGCGAGATTTTTCGCCCGCGGATAAACAAACAACATGCCGCGACTGGCCGGGAGATTGCCCCGCCCGCTCAGCCCGAGACGACGCGCCTGGGCGGTCATAGCCAACTCGACCTGCCAACTGTGCCCATTGATACGCACGCTGGGGGTGAGCGTTTTTTCCCGCTCACACCCGCCCAAAACCAAAACCAACACGCAAACGACAAACCCCGATAAAATAAAACCCGCCGTGTTTTTGCCAAATTCTTTCGAGCCAATTGCGAAAATGTAGCCTAGCCGCCCTCGGCTGGGAAGGTTATGTAAAAAACACTGGAAATTTAGCAAGTTCAACACAGCCGAGGGCGACTGTGCTACATTTCCACATAGTTTTGCAATTGGCTCTTTCTTCATGTTCTTCATGCTCTTCATGGTGAGCGGGCTTTACGACGCGTAATTGTGCAGGCCTGCGAATAGCTTCGAAAAGTTTACCCACAGCAGGGTGATGATTGTCATCGCAAACCCAGCCAGGGTGACCCACGCTCGCAGCTTATCGGCCCGGCTACCTTTTGGGAGATGGAAATAACCCGCGAAAATCAGCCAGGTCGCCAGCGACCACATCTCCTTGGGGTCCCAGTTCCAGTAATCGCCCCAGGCCAACTTGCCCCAGATAGCTCCCAGGCAGAGGCCCATCGTCAGCAGCGGAAAGCCAAGCCGAACCATGCGGTCAAGCTCGCCGCTCCGCTCGCTCAGTGGTTGGCTGGTGGCGTCGCGGCGTGAAATTCGCAGCAAGGCTACCGCCTGCACAGCTGCCTTGGCCAGGATCGCGTAGGCTAATAGATATGTCGCAACATGCGGGCCGAACAACGGGTTTTGCAAAACTGGGGGCAGGTGGGCGACCTCGGCGGAGAACACGAAACCCACCGGCACGAGCAAAACCGCCGCCAGCAGGGCATCGGCCCAGCAGCTGCCAACCCGCAAAACCAGCCTGCAAAAAACCGACAGCGGAAACATCACCGCAGCTATGAACATCATCACCTCGAACATGTTCCGCATGGGAGGCCGACCCGTGCTCAGCCCTCGCATCAACACCCCACCGGCCGATGCGACGAAACCCAGTGCGAAAAACGCCCAGCCTATTTTCGTCAGCCTGGTTACAAAGACATGCGGATAGACGCCCCATCGAATCGCCCGAAATCGCCGGGGAAAATGCGTCGAGAGCATCGCTACCCAGGCCAGGATATTCGCCGTCAGCGCGATGTAGATAAGCAGACCGAGCGTGTCGTATTTAATCGCCATCGCAGGCCTCCTGTTTTTTTCTCGTTGAGATTTTTCGCCAGATCGGTCGAATCCAGAGTCTGCCAATCAGCCCCGCCAACAGCAAGGCCAGGCCAGTGTAAACTATCCTTAAGCCCGAGTCGCTCCGAGCCATGATTACAACCTCTCTGCCCGTCGGGTCGCTGTGGGCCAGGTAAAAATGATAGCCACCGCAGTGCATGGGCTTATTGATCTCGACAGTTTTTCGGGCGAGGAAACCAGCCTGGTT
Source organism: Phycisphaerae bacterium (assembly GCA_029933955.1). Lineage (GTDB taxonomy): Bacteria > Planctomycetota > Phycisphaerae > SM23-33 > SM23-33 > B1-G9. The sequence goes on along the minus strand of JAOZNE010000026.1, from coordinate 910 downwards.
AAAGACGACCAGCTCAGCTTGGTACTTTCGCGCCGCCTGATCGGGGGAGAGCATCAGGGTTGGTCTGCCTGCCTGCAACCAGTCTTGCTCTGTGTCGAACAGCATCAGTCGCAGGAGTTCCCGCCGGGAGTTTTCCTTCGCAGCCATCGCCAGCTGGCCAACTACGCCGCCTCGCAAAAATTCCATTTTGACTATCGGCGGGGGCAGCAGCCCGTTGCGATCGCGGGTGGGGTTTTGCTCGATATATTCCATCAGCCGGAGCTGTATTCCGCTATCACCGAGTTCTGTCAGCTGGCCCGGCTTGGGATGAATGGGCGTGCGGGAAACAACCTGGCCCGCGGGGTTTGACGTCTCGAAATAAAATTGCCACCTAGGCTCGTCAGCAGGATAATACTCGACCCTCGTAGCGGCGAGTTTCAGCGTCAGTTCGCCCAGCCTGGCCTGTTCGCCTGGAGCCAGGCTCACCTCCCCGGCGGGGATTTTATCCTTGCCAAGCCAATGGCTTCGCAATTCGTGTGCCTTGTCCGATCCCCACATCGCCCCGAAAATCACCAACCCAAGCCCGAGGTGAATCGCCAGCATCCACATGTCTCGACGGACGGCGCGACAGGCAGCCAGGCTAAGGGCGAGCAACGCAAGCATCGCTGTCCAGAAGGCTATCAGAGGGGTGGAATTAAAAAACCCCCGCGCCGACGCCGGGCCTAAAAACGCTGAGAAAACCGACAGACCCGCCAGCAGAAAAGTTCCCGCCAAGGCCCAGGCTACTACGATTCCACGGAGTTTAGACGCCATCCAAAAAACCAATCATCGCGTAGCACAGCCGCCCTCGGCTGTGGTTTTTTTTATCATACATATTTTCACAGCCGGGGGCGACTGTGCTACATATTATGCTACTTTGTTTGTGCCACGG
>JAOZNE010000193.1:0-4001 GCA_029933955.1 Phycisphaerae bacterium | reverse complement strand
GCAACTGGTTTCGGCTTGGGCTTGACAGCAGGCGGAGCAACTGGTTTGACAGCAGGCTTGGGCGCTGGCGTCGCGATTTTTTTCGCGGGTGTTTTTACAACAGGTTTTGGTGCGGGCTTTTTTGCCGGTGTCGGCACAGCCTCGGCTAGCAGTTGCTCGGCATCGTCAAACACCGACGCGGCTTCCGTAGCCTGGGTATCGCTCGACCGCTGGCGGTTGCGATTGGCCTGGGCTACCGAACGGAACTGAAGGTCCGCTTTTGTGGGTCTAGCTGGGGCTGGGGATATTTTTTCGCTTTTGGCAGGGGTAGGCTTGACCCTGACCTGGATGGGTTTTACGGACGGGGTTGGATCTTCCGCTGGCGGGGTCGCTGGCGGGTCTGGCTCTAAAAGTCCAGTTGGGGGCTTGGGGTCGCTGGTTTCCGCCAAAGAGGTTAGCTCGCCGCTGTCCAGGTCCGAAGCTGTCAGTTCGTCTCCCATAGCTGAGGCTAGCAGCAACATCTCCGGGGTAGGCTCTTGAGCAACGGGCGGTTTCTGTGTTGCTGGGCTTGGCTGAGGCGCGGGATCTGCGGGCGTAGCCAAGGCCCGGGACAGCATCGCCATATTTTTGGCGCCTGGCTCAGTTATTGCTGTGCGGTTTTTTTTTTCGCTAACGCTAGGCATCGGCGGCGAGAGCTTATAAGCCTGCCGGGGTTGAGGCTGGGCCTTTGCGACAGGCTTGACTTGAAGTCCGGGCCGACGCACTTCCTCTGCGGGGTCAGCGGCGGGTTTTTTCGCGGGGACTTCTTCCGCGGGCTCCTCAGCAGGCTCGGCTGCGGGGTGCGGCCTGGGAGGCTGATTGTTGTGTACGGTCATAATCTCGGTCATGCCCAGGCCTATATTGCCCGCTTTGTCCTTGGCGATAATTCGGAACCGCAGGCCCGCCTGATGGGCAGCCTCAGCCGGTATTTTCACCTTCATCGACGAGGTCGCTCGCAGAGGCTTGGGATATTCGCTCCAGACTAGATTGTTGGGGAACCTGGCATAGGCGGTGCTCAACTTGACCGTGTCCCTTGCGAGGTTCATATCCGTAACCGACCAGCTGACCGTAACAGTCTCGCCGACCTGGTATATATGAGGTACGGTTTTCTTGTCGTCTTCCCAGGGTCCCGGCAAGACGCTCACTTCGATATCCGGCGCATGGGTATCTATCACGAGTATCTCGTTAGGCTGGCCTGGCGGGACGTCGGAAGAGGGTTGGCCTGCCCCGACGAAGCGAATCCAGTACGTGCCATCGCCGCCGGCGTCGAACAGGAAGTGCGACTGCTCCTGCCCGAAGTAGCCAGCCCGGGCCCAGTTTTGGCCCGCGTCCGGCGAGAACCACAGCTCGGTATGAGCGGGGAGGGACTGCTTCCAGAGCATCTTGATAAAGTCAGCCCGGTCCTTGCCCGGGGGCAGGGGTTTCTTTTTGTCGTCATAGCCAGCTGGGGGGGTGGTTTGCCAATCGGCAGGCAGGTCTGGATGCCGGATGAACGCCAGGTTCTCGCGGACATAGTAGATGGGAATGTTGTTGCCCACCTTCCCCACGGGCTTGAGTTCCTGGGCAGGCTGATAGTAAAACGGCGCATCATACGCCCACGCAGGATATTCCTGCCTTGCCTGCCAGTCCGGGTTCTCGTCCGGCGAGGTGCAACCACCCAGCAACACAGCCACTGAGACAAGCACCAAAGTTATTCCATTGCGCATAACAAAGCTCCACTTGATTGTGAAAGAAAACCAAAAATCAGAATATTTGGATACTTTATCGGATTATTCGCCCAAAAGGCATAAAAAATTTATTGTTTTTTAGCAATCAGGCTTCAGTTATCAGTAAAAGCGAAAACAATAGAAAAAACAAAAACTACGAAAAAACGCGAAATTGTTTTGAAAAGTCGCATTTCGAAACTGTTTAAGATTTCGAATTTCGTGGTTCGGATTTTTAGTTTTTCCATGCTACTTTAAATATTCAAACGCCCGGTCGAAAAACACCCTGCCGTCAGGCCTGGCGATGTTTTGCCTTGTCCATTGCGGATGGTGCGTCGCATGGACGAACCTTTCCGGGTGGGGCATCAGGCCCATCACTCTGCCTGTCGGGTCGCACAGGGCTGCGATGTCGTCCACGCTGCCGTTGGGGTTGTCCCCAGCCTCCCCTGCGGAGTCGACATATCGCAACGCGACTTGGCCATCGCGGCGAAGCCTGTCCAACACCTCGTCGTCGCGGGGTACGAACTTGCCCTCGCCATGGGCGATTGGCAGGGATATCACCTCGCCAGCTGGGAGAAACACGCAATTGTCGCTGTCGCATCGCAGGTGAACCCAGCGGTCGACGAACATGCCGCAGTCGTTCCAGCCCAGCGTCGCGTCGCGGTGAGCGTCCTTGGCGCTTACCCGTCCCCACGGCAGCAGGCCACTCTTTATAAGCACCTGGAATCCGTTGCAAATTCCCAGCACGAGCTTGCCCGCATCGACGAACTCATTCAAAGGCCCAGCCAGCCTATGGAGCATTTGGTTGGCGAGGATTTTCCCCGCTGCCACGTCGTCGCCATAGCTGAACCCGCCGGGCAGGACCAAAAACGCGTAGTCCCCCAGCAAGACTGGGGCTTCGAGCAGTCTGTTGACATGCACGCGGTCAGCCTGAAAACCAGCCTGCTCCAAGGCGAAGAGAGTCTCGCGGTCGCAATTCGTCCCAGCTGCTCTAAGTACCAACGCTTTAACTGACATTCAATCTTCCTTCAACTTATATGCAGAGCAACTCTTCTTGATAGTCTGACTGGGCTGCTGAGATTGCATCCCGCCGATTAAAATCAAGAGCTTCTTCCAGTGTGGTTTTCAGCGTTTCCAGCAGTTTGTCCTGGGTTTTTTCCTGGCAATTAACACATGGAACCTCTTCAACCCGGCCAACCCAGAAATCACCTTCTTTTTTTTGTGACAGCGGTGTAGTTTGCATTCATCGTTCTTTCTCCAGCCAGCGGGTCATGCGAAGCTGCCTGGCCTGTTTTAGAATTTTACTTGCGGGGCTTGGCGTTGGGTGTCGTCTTCCAGTTCGAACATTTCTCGTTTGGCGAAGTTGAACATGCCAGCGACGATGTTGTTTGGGAACTTTTGGATGGCGATGTTGAAGATAGCGACGGACTTGTTGAAGTATTGGCGGGCGAAGGAGATTTTGTTTTCCGTGCTGGTGAGTTCTTCCTGAAGCTGGGCGAAGTTCTCGTTGGCTTTGAGGTTCGGATAGCTTTCCGACAGGGCCAAGAGCTTGCCCAGCGCGCCGGTGAGCATATTTTCCGCCCCAGCCTGTGCAGCTACGCCCTCAGCTGATATCGCTGCGTTGCGGGCTTTGATTACGTTTTCCAGCGTCTCGCTTTCGTGGGCGGCATAGCCTTTGACCGTCTCGACGAGGTTTGGGATAAGGTCGTAACGCCGTTTTAGCTGGACGTCGATCTGGCTCCATGCCTCGTCGCACGTTATCCGTTTGGTAACCAAGCCATTGTAGATGGCGATGGCGACCACAATCAACAGAACCACGATTCCGATAGCTATATATAGGCCGACCATGTCTGTACCTTTCCGCCCAGCTGGGCTAAACAGCGTTTTCAGTAGTATTTTTACACGAACATCATCAACGTCCCAGCCGGGGGCGACTAGACTACATCTTTTGCACAAACCGCTCAGCCGGAGACAGCCAGGCTATATTCTGCAACATCGTCAAAACCGGGCCTGGGTTTTCTTTACTCCGCTTTTTTCTTGGCTGGGGCCTTCTTGGCAGGCTTGGCAGCGGGGGCGGTTTCTTCCACCTCGACATCTTCTTCAATCGCAGCAGGCTGGGACGCACTTGCCATCTCAGCCATGATCCAGCCATATATGTCCTTAATAGCCGATGCTGGCACGAACAACCTCGAACTGGCGACGTTGCCCTCGACCGTCCCAGCCAGGGCGACGGGAACCTTGCCCTCGAAAGCAAAGCCCTCTGGCAGGTTCGATTTTTCG
>JAOZNE010000447.1:0-1025 GCA_029933955.1 Phycisphaerae bacterium | reverse complement strand
CGACGGTGTAAATCGTATTGCCGACAATAGTAATATCCTCATGGCCCGTATCGGTCGCCATCTTCTGGCGATTCGGCGGCACGAGCCAAATGCCGCTGCGGACATAGAAAGGAAGTTTTTTCTCCTCGTCCGTCAGCTTACGTTGCAACATCGTGTGAATCGCCGCTTTTTGTTTAGGGTTCGGCATGGCGTTGTTGTAGATGGTGTTGCCGGTAATCGTAACCCGCTTGCAGGTGAAAAACAGGGAAATACCAGCGTTGTAGCAGTTGCGGGTAACATTGCCTGATATCACGACATCCTCGCAAAACTCAGGGTCCAGGCCGACATCGCGAACGCCATCAATGATATTACCGGTCATGATTATCCATCTGCCGCCAGCTCCCCAAATAGCCCCGCCGCCGCCGTTCTTGACATAGTTATTAGCGAAGATAAGATCCTCGCTTCCTATCCGTTCGTGTTCCTTGCCCTTGCCGGAACCGATAGAGCCCCAGAACTGAATAGCATGCTGACGGGCATTGACAACGCTGTTTCCCAGTACTTTAACGCGGTTGGAAAAGACCAGATGAATGCCCCATCCCACATCGCGGAAATCGCAATTTTGAATGACCAGCTCATTGGCATGGTCTGCTAATATGCTTGCACGGTCGCAATTGGTTACATAAATCGAATCGATAAGGCACCCATTAGCCCGCCGCAGCACAATCATTCCCTGTTGCACTCGGCCTTTTTTGACACCCTTGCCGTCGATGGCCAGGTCGCGAATCTGCGAGCCAGACTTTAGATTGAACAGCACACCCGTGCCCTTAACCGGTTTAAGTATCGTCGCCCTGCCCGCACCACGCAGCGAGACATTCGCGGGGATTTCAATTGGCTCGGGGCCTAGTTCGTATGTCCCAGCTGGCAGGTTCACCATGCCAGCGCCGGAGTTCAGCATTTTCTTCAGAGCTGCGGTGTCCTTGCCCTGCTTGAAAACCTCTGCAGGCTTGGGAACCTTTTTCGCAGGTTTTGCAACTTCCGCTGTCTTA
>JAOZNE010000446.1:0-1030 GCA_029933955.1 Phycisphaerae bacterium | reverse complement strand
CTCCGATAATTTGTCCATTATTCATTCCTATATTATGCCAATCGCAAAAATGTAGCCTAGCCGCCCTCAGCTGGGTTTAGCATTTTGTAGCGGATTTTTGCGTGTCTTGGCTTGGTGGTCCTGGCTTCCAGAATCTGCAAAATCCCCACGCCGCCTTCGCGGGTTTTGAAAATATAAGTAACTGGCATCTTGCCATGAGCTGTGAGGAAAACCGGATTGCCAGGCTTGCAAAACTTAAAAACGGTATCATTATAAGTACTCAGCTTCTCGGGCGTCATCGTTTCCCATGCTCCGCTTGAATTCGGCAAGGCGATAAGGTCAAACCCGACAATCCCACTAGCGGCAGGCCAACCGCCACCGGCGTCGACCCCGTGGGCTTCTGTCCACTTGATTATCTTTTTTGTGTTGTCGCCGGAGGAAGCCTCCTTCGGCGGCGTGATAAGTTTACCCGTGTCGAAGTCTACCAGGCAATTCTCGCCGGTGTGGTTTACCACGCATTCGATCACCGGGCCAAAAGTAGGCCTTTTCACCGGCGGTGCGACGGCGGGGGTGCCTGCCTCGATAGCTTTGGCCAGGGCCTGGGCCTGGGGCTGTGAGAACTTTCCGGTAATCACAGCTCGGTTGCTAAGCGGTGCCTGTATCGTCGGCGCGGATAGCACTTTCCCGTCGACCACAATGGCTAGGGTGTTTTTGACGTTGGCTTTGGTGAGGGCTGCGAAAAACTTCGCCCCGCGACTATCAAACTCAAATCCGACATCAGGGCGGGCGAACTGATCCGTTGTCGCAATGGCCCTCGTCAGGCCCCAGGCATTTTTACCCTTGCCCTGAAGCATCGTTTCGTCAGGCTTGTCGGAAACCAACAGATACATTTGCCCCTTGTACTCCCCCGTTACCAATTCAGGATTGGCCAACTCAGCTGCGACAGACAGCCAGCCATATGTCGGCATCCGCCCGCCAGCCTCTGAAACTCGGCTAGTCTTGGGCCAAAACCCAACATGCCCAGCTCCAAGCCAATTCATATAAAGAGCCA
>JAOZNE010000025.1:0-14926 GCA_029933955.1 Phycisphaerae bacterium | reverse complement strand
ACTCCGGCATCAACGCCGACCCCGGCAGCGCTGGATACGAACCCTACGGCGGTTATTTCACCGACATGACTGTCGAGGTACTTCAGAACGGGACGTGGGTGGAGGTCGAGGGACTCGCTCTCAGCGAAGCCCTGGCCGACCTGGAATACTTCCAGACAATCGAGTTGACATTCGACGAAATCGCGGGCCAGGCCATTCGACTCATCGGCCCGGCTGGCGGACAACGCCCCTTTACTTCCCTGACCGAACTCGAAGCCTTCGGCACGGTTCCGGAACCCGCTACCTGTACAATCCTCTGCTCAGCGGGCCTGCTACTGCTCCGCAAACGCAAACGGTAGTAGTCGGAATTCAGTAATCAGTTATCAGCAAAAAAACAAAAGCGCAGCGCGGATAAGAAACGAGTGCGCCAAGACAGGCTGGTACAGACAAGCTGGATAACCCAGCGTGGCCAAAGACTGACCACCAGGCCGGAACGGCACCGGGGTGTAAGGTTTATTTCGGATTTTGGATTTCAGATTTCGGATTGTTTCACGGACGAGCTTGATCCGAAATCCGAAATTGCCCGGCGCAACCAACTGGTTTTATGTCCGCGCACGATGCCCAATCAATGGTAAAACCAGGATTTAATCTCGCACGCCTTTGGGGTTAAATAAAAAATCTTGCCTGCTTGATTTATTGTCCGTCCTGGCGTAGTATGTTCCTGAGGCATCGAGAGTGTGTGAGGGTCTTGGCCCGTAGACCGCACGGCAACCTGTCCCGCTTGCGGGATAAGGTGCCACAGCCAACCCGAAAGGGAGCGATGTGGCCTGGCGATTATCGCGGGCAATCCGCTTAGGACAAAAGGCAAGATTTTTTGTCTCCCGACCATCTCTCCCCGCCCGGCCCTGGGCGAAAGGTTCGCCAGCAAGCTGATTCTCGGCTGTGAACGGTTATGTAATTTTTAGCCTGTAGCTCTGACCAGCTACCGAAAGGATTTTGAAATGACTGACGAAACTGCGAATTATCGTTTGGGCACGCTGGCGGTGCATGCTGGCTATGACGTCGAGCCGACCACGATGAGCCGGGCTGTGCCGATCTATCCCACAAGCAGCTATGCCTTCCGCGACACCGACCACGCTGCGGACCTCTTTGCCCTCAAGGAGTTCGGCAATATCTACTCGCGCCTGCAAAACCCCACCTGCGATGTCCTGGAAAAACGACTCGCCGCTATGGACGGCGGAGTCGCGGCCCTGGCCTTTGCCAGCGGCATGAGCGCCATCACCGCCGCGGTGGCTACCCTTGCCGAGGCAGGGCAGAATATCGTCTCGTCCTCCAGCCTGTATGGCGGCACGACGACCCTGTTCTCGCAAACCTTCAAAAAGCTGGGCATCGATGTAAAGTTCTTCAAACCCGAAGAGCCAGCCGCTGCTGCGGAGCTTATCGACGAGAATACCCGCGCGGTTTACATCGAGACCATCGGCAACCCGAACAATGTCGTGCCGGACTTCGAGAAGATAGCCCAGGTCGCCTGCGCAGCTGGCGTGCCGTTGATTGTGGACAACACCGTTGCGACGCCCGCGCTGTTCAAGCCTTTGGATTTCGGAGCCGATATCGTGGTCTATTCGACCACCAAGTTTATCGGAGGCCATGGCGTGCACATCGGCGGAGCGGTGGTGGATGGCGGCAAGTTCGACTGGGCCGCCCAGCCCGAGAAATGGCCCGCCTTTACCGCGCCAGACCCGGCCTACCATGGCGTGGTTTTCACCGAGGCCCTCAAGCCCGTCGGCAATATCGCGTACATCGTGCATATGCGGACGCATTGGCTTAGGGACACCGGAGCGGCTATGAGCCCGTTTGCGGCGTGGGCGTTTTTGCTGGGCATCGAGACGCTGCACCTGCGCATGCCGAGGCACGTTGCCAACGCCCTGGCTGTGGCGAAATGGCTTGAGGAAAATCCCGCTGTCGAGTGGGTGAACTATCCGGGCCTGGCGAACCATCGCTCGTATGAGCTCGGGCAAAAGTATCTCCAAGCCGGCCAGGGTGCCATCATCGGCTTTGGCATCGTCGGCGGAAAAGACGCCGGCGCGGCGTTCATCAACAACGTAAAGTTGGCAAGCCATCTGGCGAACATCGGCGACGCCAAGACGCTGGTTATTCACCCCGCCAGCACGACGCACCAACAGCTAAACGAGCAGGAGCAAAAAGCAGCTGGCGTCTCGCCGGAGTTCATCAGACTCTCCGTCGGTATCGAGGATATCGAAGACATCATCGCTGACCTCGACCAGGCTTTGCAAAAATCACAAAAATAAAAACAGCGAATTTACCACGAAAGAACGCAAAGAACACAAAGATCGAAGCAAAGTTTAGAAACAGCTTTAGACAGGATAACAGGATAAAACAGGATGAATTAGAAAATCCTGTAAATCTTAACACGAAAAAATTCGTGTCATTCGTATTCTGCTGTTTTTTTGGGAGATTAAATGGACAAGAACGCATTTTCCGGTGCTGACGAAACCATGGGCTGTGGGCCTTTGAAACATGTCCGCCAGGCTGAGCTGCCGGGTCCGTTGCAGCTCGAAGCGGGGGGCGAGTTGCCTGAGGTGACGGTGGCTTACGAAACCTATGGCCAGCTTGCCCCGGCGCGGGACAATGTCGTACTAATCTGCCATGCCCTCACCGGCGACTCGCATGTCGCAGCCCACGACGACCAGGACGAGCCTGGTTGGTGGGATATTGTCGTCGGGCCTGGCAAGGCTATCGATACCGACAAGTTTTTCGTTATCTGCCCGAATGTCCTGGGCGGCTGTCGCGGCACGACGGGGCCTGACTGCACGAACCCGGCCACGGGCAAAGCATGGGGACAAGACTTCCCGGATATCACCGTCGGCGACATGGTCGAGGTGCAAAAAAGGTTGCTCGAGCATCTGGGCATTGACGAACTCCTGGCTGTGATTGGCGGGTCGATGGGTGGCCACCAGGTATTGGCCTGGGCGACGAAATATCCGCAGATACCCCGCGGGCTGGTTGCCCTGGCGACCTCGCCGAGGCTTTCAGCTCAGTCGCTAGCCTTTGATGTCGTCGGGCGAAACGCCATCCGCCAAGACCCCGACTTTGCTGGCGGGCAGTATTACTCCAGCGGTGCTCAGCCTGTCGCTGGTTTGGCTATCGCGCGGATGCTGGGCCATATTACGTATCTCTCGCCCCAGGCGATGAGCGAAAAATTCGAAGCCGACCGCAACTCGCCGCGCGACGTAGCTACGCCGTTCGAGAAGGATTTTTCCGTCGGGTCGTACCTGGCTTACAAAGGCCAAAAGTTTACCCAGCGGTTTGACGCCAACAGCTATCTGACCTTGTCGATGGCGATGGACAGGTTCGACCTGGGCGGGGCTGAGGACCTGGCTCGGGCCTTCGCCCAGACCCGAGGCCGATGGCTTGTCGTTAGTTATTCGAGCGATTGGCTCTTCCCGCCGAGCCAAAGTTCGCAGATAGTTTCCGGGCTAATCCGCAACGACAAACCCGTGAGCTATTGCAACGTCGCCAGCCAGTGTGGCCACGATGCCTTCCTCGTTGAGGACGACCTGGGCAGCTATGGCGAGCTGATTCGCGCGTTTCTGCAAAACATCCTCAGCGGCGAGATGGCGGTGGAGGACAAACGCACGGGCCATAGTCCCACGAGTATTTTCCACCACGCCCGCAGGCTGGACTACGAACTCATCGCCGAGCTTATCCCCGCGGGCAAGAGCGTGCTGGACCTTGGCTGCGGGCGGGGCGGGCTGCTGGACCTGCTGCGCCAGCGAGGCCAGGCCTTGCTTCGCGGCGTGGAGATAAGCGAGGAAAATATCCTCGCCTGCGTGCGTCGCGGCCTGGATGTGCTGCACGAAGACCTCAACGCCGGGCTGGGGTGGTTCGGCGACAATCAATTCGACGTGGTCGTGCTGTCCCGCACGCTCCAAGCCATCGTGGACATCGAGCGGGTCATGGACGAGATGCTGCGCGTGGGCAGGCAGTGTATCGTGTCCGTGCCGAACTTCGCGTATCACAAACTGCGGGACAGCTTCGCCAAAACCGGTCGGGCTCCCACAGCCGGGCTGTTGCACTATAACTGGTACGACACCCCGAATATTCGAATCCTGACGCTGGACGATTTTGCCGAGTTCTGCCAGGTCAAGGGCATTACCGTGCACAAGGTCGTCGCGCTGGACACCGAAGCCAACGCGCAAATCTCCCCGGAAAACAATCCCAACCGCAACGCGGACATGGCGATATTCGTCCTCAGCCGAGACGCCGATTAAATATTTTCACCTCATGCCTGTTCGTGGAGCAATCCAAAACCCAAAATCCGAAATCCAAAAATCATTCTCGCTTCTTTTTTTTGTTGAAAAAGGTTATATTTGTGAACCTTCAGACTGCATCCTTCGTAACCACCGGGATGAGTCCAGATTTAGCTGGAAAGACGGAGCGACACAATGGCCCACGATATTTTTCACGTTCACTCTCATGACGACGAGCATAGTATTCAGGCCCAGACAGGCCGGGCTGGGCTGTTGATGGTCGGTATTCTGCTGGGCGGCGTTTTTGTGCTGCTTAGCTATGTAGCGGACTGGGTCTTTGCGGGGTATACCGACACGACAGGCCTAAACCCGTACAGCGACGCCCTGGCCCTGCTGGGCGCGGTGCTGCTGGGGACCCCCATCGTCGTGCATTCGATACAGGAGATGATCCATGGCCACACCCACATGGACGAACTGGTCGCCCTGGCTGTGGTCGCAGCTATCGCGTCGATAGACTACAAAGCAGCCGGTGCCGTGGCGTTTTTCCTGCTCCTTGCCAACCTGGTGGAAACCCGCACCGCCCTGGGCGCCCGGGCTAGTATCGAGAGCCTGTTGCATCTGTCGCCGAAGAAAGCGGTGCGGATAAACGCCGACGGCGAGCTGGAAAACATAGACCCCCGAGAGCTGGCCACCGGCGATGTCGTCCGCGTCCTGCCAGGCGAAAATATCCCAGCCGACGGCGAGGTCATCAAAGGCCAGACCAGCGTGAACCAGGCCCATATCACCGGCGAGTCCCTCCCGGTGGACAAAACCACTGGCGACGAGGTTTTCCTGGGCACGACCAACGAGACCGGAGCTATCGATGTGAAAGTTACCAGGGCCGGGGAGGATACCACGCTAGGCCGGGTCAAGAAATTGATAATCCAGGCCGAGGCTACGCAGCACCCGATAATGAGACTCATCGACCGCTATGCGGGCTTTTACACCCCCACGGTGCTGATGGTCGCTGCGACGGTTCTGTACTTCACCCGCGACTACAGCCGCGCTGTTACCATGCTGGTGGTCGCCTGCCCCTGTGCACTGATCCTGGCCGTGCCGACCGCGATGGTCGCTGCGCTGAGTTGTGCAGCCAGACTTGGCATCCTCATAAAAGACGTCTCCATGCTGGAAGTCGCCAAGGATCTCAACGCCTTCGTCCTGGACAAAACCGGTACGTTGACCACGGGCGAGCTTTCCGTTACCCGCCTGATGCCCGCGCTCGACGTGGACGGCGCCGAGCTACTCGCTGTAGCTGGTGCCCTGGAACAGATGAGTCGACACCCCGTAGCCCGGGCGATTGTCGCCATCGCCAACAAAGCTCGCGTGGACTTGCCCGAGCCTGACAGTTTTGAGGAAATCCCAGGCCTGGGTGTGCTGGGCAAGCTCGACGGACGCGATGTGGCGGTGGGTCGGCGAAATTGGCTCGCTGAGCGTGGCGTGAATTTCGACAGCATGAGCGACGAGAAATACGCCGAGCCTGAAGGGCTGAGCACGCTCTATGTGGTACGCGACGGCATGGTGCTGGGCTGGATTGGCTTGGAGGACCGCTCGCGAAAAGACGCCCGGGCCGCGATAGATCAGCTGCGGGGCGAGGGCATTGGCGAGATCGTGATGATAACCGGCGACCGGTGGTCGGTCGCGCATCGGGTAGCCCACGAGATGGGCTGTACGGAAGTCCAGGCTGAAGCCTTGCCCGCGGACAAACTGGAACTGGTCGGCGCGATGCGGGAAAAAGGCTACACCGTCGCGGTTGTCGGCGACGGCGTAAACGACGCCCCAGCCCTGGCTGCGGGAGACTTGTCCATCGCTATGGGAGCAGCGGGCAGCGACGTGGCTATCAACTCTGCCAATATCGCCCTGATGAACAACGACCTGAAAAGGCTACCGTTTTTGATACACCTCTCCCGGCAGACCAGCAGGGTGATTCATCAGAACCTTATCTTTGGCGCAGTGTTCATTATCGCGTTTATGGTTGGAGCCGGGCTGGGCAAGATTCCGCCAATCCTCGGAGCTGTGCTGCACATGGTAAGTGCGAGCATCGTAATCTTCAACAGCGCCAGACTGGTCAGACTAGGCGAAGACCTCCACGCCGGCGACATAGAAACCCAAAACGAAATTAAACCCAAAGTAGAACCAGTTGTTTAGAGTTATCAGTACTCAGTTATCAGTTATCAGTAAAAGCAAAAACGGCAAAGAAACAGAAAAAGAAGAAAAGAAAAAGAAAAAACATGGACGGGACGTCCATGCCACGGCTGTGCCACACACAAAATTTTTTTTCGCGACTTTCGCGTGCTTCGTAGTTTGTTTTTACTGATTACTGACTACTGATTACTGACTACTGATTATTGACTACTGACTACTTTTTATCTATGCGTTCTTTCGCGGTAAACTTTGCTGTTTTTGCTTTTCTGTTTCTTTGCCGTTTTTGTTTTTACTGATAACTGATTACTGATAACTGACTCCTGACTCCTGACTACTACTTAAAATGCTTTCGAGTTTTTGGCAAAATCAGAACTATCAGCGTTGCGGCGCTGATGAGAGTTGCGATTATCGCAGCCTGGCTGGACTGTATCGTCTGAACGGTACTCGTCCAGGCTGGGATGAACCGCAGCGTCAGGCCCGCGCCAGCTACACAGCCTGCCGCGAGGATTGTTGCCCAAAAGGCCCACTTTCTGCCGCTGCCCAGGGCGCCGCAGATTATCCAACACACCCCGCTCGAAGCCAGGATGCCAGCTACCCGCACCAGGCCAGGCCAGTCGTAGCTGCTCCGCTGGGTGAGCAAAACTCCGGCGAATATCAGAGCGATTATCGCGACGATTCTCCCGCCACCGCTAAGCAGGCTGACCGCTGGGGGCATGGAGCTGGAAGTTTCCGCAGCCGCTATCTGCCGCCGTTGGAACATCGCTATGCCCAATGCAAGCACCGCTGCGGTGTAACACGCGAAGTACAAAACCTTCAGCCAGACCAGCGACCCAGGCATGGCCCAGCCTCTCGCCAGGGCGTCGAGCGGATAGAAGAACGTGAGGTTCACCAGGCCATAGCTAAGCAATTTTGCTGCGATGGCGTCGCTGCCCACCTCAGCCCCAGCCAATCGATTAGCCGAGGCGACGAGCCAGTCGTGCATGGAACCAGCTGCGAGTACCGCCAGGGTTATCAGCAGCGTGAGAATCTGTCCAACCCGCGTACTTGCTGCCACCGCCACCGCCGAGAGCAACACCACAGCCAGGTATATCATGAACATCGCCACCAGCAGCTCAGGCCTGATGTTCTCCGGGCCAAAGGTCTGGGAGATTGGCACGAGTTTCCAGCCCGTGTCTATAATACTCGCCCCGCCCAAGGCGGCGGTGAGCGTAACAATCATCGTAACTGCCCCGGCGGAAACGAACGTCCAGCCGAACATGAAGTTCCCCGCCCCAGCCACGGCGACAGCTACGGCCAGGGCCACGCAGCCAAATACCACGACAGGCCAATTTATCGGCACCGACGCGCTGGAGACCACGCCATGTCGCACGGTCAGGAGAAACACCGCCGCTCCGAGATAGTACATCAGCGTGATAGCCAGGCCCACGCCAGCGAATTTGCCCAACACGAACACCGCCCGGCTGACGGGTTTGGACACGACGGTCAGAGCGGTTTTGTCCTCGATTTCCCGGCTAATCGTAGCCGAGGCACTCAGCGCAGCGGTGATGAGACCCATAAGCAGCAGCGTGCTCAGGCCGAGGTTTTCCAGCATTTGTTGGTCGGAGGCTTCGTAGTCCCCGCTGCCGGCGTTGCCCATAGTCCAGCCGGACATAGGCAGGGAAAGCACGAGCATGACAAAAGTCAGGAAAATCATCACGCCGAAAATAGGCTGGCGGATGGTTTGGATAAACGTGTTTTTCGCGATAGACCAAAATTGAATCATAAACCAATTGTAAGGCCAGTCGCTCCGATTGCAACCCAACAAATTGCAAAACTATGCGGAAATGTGGCACAGCCGCCCTCGGCTGTGTTGGACTTATGTAGCTGTGTTGGATTTGCTGTATTTGCAGTGTTTTTTATACGACCTTCCCAGCCGAGGGCGGCTAGGCTACATTTTTGCAATTGGATCCTATGTACCAAGAGGCATAACGAATGAAAGATCAGAAACGCGGAAAAAATGTCGCTATCGTCGCAGCGGTGCTCCAGGCGATTATCACGCTGGTGATGGTTATCATCTGGCGGCTGACAGGCTCGGCTGCGGCGATGGTAAGCTTGTGGATGCTGCTGGGGGGCGTAGCGGTTTGGCTGACGACAGCGGTGCTGTTTTACGCGCGTCAGCTCGAGCAGCAGGAAGCTCTGGAGTATCAGGAGATACAATCCCCAGACCAGAGCAGCGGCATTTTCGACAAGTCCCAGGCCCTGTCGCTTCGTCCCGCAGCCAGCCGAGTAGCTTTGCTCGAGCGGTGGTTTGTGCCGATATTCACGCTCCTGCTGGCAGCTTACAACGCAGCGATGGGCGTGCTGATGTTGCGATACCTCCGCGACACCGTCCCCGGCGAGCTGACCAACACGGCTGAGGGAACGGTCTTCCTCGTGCTGGTGGGGTTCGGGGCGTTTCTGTTCAGCCGATATTGCACGGGCATGGGCAGAGCAGCCCAGTGGCGACTGCTCAGGCCTGCCGGAGCTTTGCTATTGGCCTGCGCGCTATTCATCGCAGCGGTAGCTGTCGCCCTGCTGGTCGCGTCGCAGCAAAACTATCAGCTCGAGCGAATCGTAGCCTACGCCCTGCCAGCGGTGCAAATTATCTACGCTATCGAGCTGCTGCTGAACTTCGTGCTGGACCTCTACCGCCCGCGCATACCCGGCGGGGAATATCGCCCGAGCTACGAAAGTCGCCTGCTAAATCTCCTTGCCGAGCCGGGCCGAGTGGGCCATTCGCTGGCAGAGGCTGTCAACTATCAGTTCGGATTCGAAGTTTCCAAGACGTGGTTCTATCAGCTGATTTCCCGGGCCATCGTGCCGCTTATCGTCTTCGGCGTGGTCGTAATGTTCGCCCTCAGCTCGGTGGTTATCGTCCGCGACGGCGAGGGATATGTCGTCAAACACTGGGGCCAACTCGCCCAGGCCCGCACACTCCTTCAGCCCGGCCTGTCGCTGAAATGGCCTTGGCCTATCGATACCGTTCAGCGGTTCAACACCGGCGAGATACACGAGGTTGTCCTGGGCGTGGGCGAAAAGACTCAGCCGAAATATACCAAGGATGGCCAGGAGCTTATCCTCTGGACCCAGGAGCACGGGTTCGGCTCGCACATCGAGCGCGACTTCCTGGTGGGCGTGCCTCGGCGGGAGGAAGCCACCGCTCGAAACGAAGCCGGCAAGGCCCCGGCGGTGAGCATCATCAAGCTGGTCGTCGTCGTGCGGTATCGGGTGACGGATCCCTATAAATATGGCTACAAATACACCGACGCCAAAGAGCTGTTGACGTGCGTCGCCGATGAGGAAATGGTGCGGTATTGTGCATCAGCGACGCTGGATCAGGCCGTGCCAGGCCAGGCCCACCGACCCCAGGCGATAATGACGCATGGCAGGGAGGCAGCGGCCAGGGCACTGAAAAAACGCATACAAAACGAGCTGGACAAAGTTGACCTCGGCGTGGAAGTTGTGTTCGTGGGTATCGTCTCTGCCCACCCCCCAGCCGCTGCTGTGCCGCAGTTCGAAAAGGTGCTGGAAACGGAAAGGCTGCAAGACCAGCAACGCTACAAAGCCCAGGCCCAGGCCAACCAGACACTTGCCGAAGTCGCGGGCAACCCCGGCGACGCGCTGGAGCTTTTTCTCTCGCTGAGTCAGGCGGAAGTTTTCGCTGAGCTGTCGAAAATAAAGAACGACCCGCCAGCCTTCGCCCGCGCGATAGACGGGTTCCTCCGCCGAACGACGGGGCAGATATCCGCCTTGGAACTGGAGATCCGCCGCGAGAAATTGCTGGGCAAAAAAGAAGCTGACATGCCCAACCTCGCTATGCTGCGGGAGGGCTATCAGCGGTTCCTGACCAGGCTGAAACTCGCTGAAAAACAAGGGCCAAAGTTCGATTACGCCCAGGCCGTCGCCAAGGCGAGCAAGCGAGTAGACGCACTTTTCGCCAGGCTCGAAGGCACCCCCGCCAAGCTGATAGCCGACGCCCAGGCCTATCGCTGGAAACGACAGTTGCGCGAGCAGACCGCGTTGGAAACCTATCAGCGGATGCTCCTGCCGTTTGGCCAGGCTCCGCGGGTTTATATGTTCGACCGCTATATGGACGTGCTGGACGAGACGCTCCCGGGCATGAAAAAATACGTCATCGGCATAGACAGAAAACTCCTGGACCTGCGAATGGATCTGAAACAACAAAGAAGCGTAATAAGCGAAGGCCTGGAAGGCGCGGGAGAATGAAGCGAAGTTGTCAGTAGTCAGTTATCAGTTATCAGTAAAAACAAAAACAGCAAATTTTACCGCGAAAGAACGCATAGAACGCAAAGAGAAAAATAGTTAGAAAAGAAAAAATGGATTCCCGCGTGCGCGGGAATGACAAAAAAATAAAACAAAGCATAGACAAGATGCCCAATGAATAACCAATGCCCCCGCGTGTTTTGTTGTTTTTACTGAATGCTGACCCAGCACTTATTTGCTACATTCAGTAAATGATTAAGTCGAGCGAAAGAACAACGACTTTGGATTTACGCAAATAAGTGCTGGGGATAACTGATTACTTTTTTGTATTTTTATTGTTTTTGCTTTTACTGACTACTGACTACTGATTACTGATTACTGATAATTTTTTCAAACAAAAGGAATTGAATTATGGGCAAGCATATTGGAATTGTTGTTTTGGTTTTGTTGGTTATTGTTGTGTTGTTGCTTAGTACGGTGGCGTTTGTTGCTGACGAGACTAACGATCTTATCCTCATCACGCGGTTCGGCAAGATCGACCGCGTCGTTGATGGGCGAACCGACCCCGGGCTGCACTACAAAATCCCCTGGCCTGTGGAAAAACTCATCCGCTACGACGCGCGAAACCATGTGCTGGTCTCAGCCCATCGTCAGTACAACACCGCTGAGAAGTATAACATCATGGCTACGGTTTTCTGCACCTGGCGGATAGTCGACCCGCAACAATTTTACCGGGCCAAGGAGACTCTCGCCCAGGCCAGGGACGCTATCGGCGCGCTGCTCAGCAGCGAGACCGCCAGCGTGCTCGGACAAGCCCGGCTGGAGGAGCTTGTCAACACCGACCCGAAGAAGATGAAACTCCTGGAAATCCAGGCTGATATTCGCCAGCGGGTGCAGGGGCGCGCCGGCCAGGACTATGGCGTGGAGCTGACAGATGTCGGCATAAAATCGCTGGGCCTGCCCCAGTCGATATCAGATGCGGTCATCACCGCGATGGGCGAGGAACGCAGCAAGGAGATAACCAAGTTCCAGGCAGAAGGCCAAGCCACCGCTGAAGCTATCACAGGCCGGGCCACGGCTGCGAAACAGAAAATATTGGAATTCGCTCGCCGAAAGGCTGCGGATATTCGCACCCAGGGCGAGGCTGCAGCCGCGGAGTCCTACGCGAAGTTCAACGAAGACCCCGAGTTTAGCATGTTTCTCCGCTCGCTCGAATCGCTAAAAGTCAGCCTGGCTGACCGGACAGACTTCGTGCTGGACTCCGGCGTCATGCCAATACTGCAATGGCTCCGCACCGAACCGAGCCTGGACACGTTTGAGAAAAAAGCGGGAAAAAAGTAATCAGTTATCCCCAGCACTTATTTGCGTAAATCCAAAGTCGTTGTTCTTTCGCTCGACTTAATCATTTACTGAATGTAGCAAATAAGTGCTGGGTCAGCTATCAGTAAAAACAAAAAACATGTGGCACAGCCGCCCCCGGCTGTGAAAGTCTGGATGGTACAAAAAAACCACAGCCGAGGGCGGCTGTGCCACGCAAAGAAAATAATAATGCGAGAATTGATATGAATGAGAATCTCGAAAATAAATCCGCCCAGGTCAGGTCTGATAGTATCGCTCCGCCTGGCGGTTCGCCTGGCGATCCTGCTTTGGCTAGTTTGTCCGACGCGCTGCGGGTTAGCTTTAAGCTCCTGAGCTTTATCATGATACTCTTCGTCGTGTTGTTCCTGGCTACGGGTATCGAGTTTATCCAGCCGCAGGAACAAGGTATCGTCAAGGTGTTTGGCAAGGTTACCAAGGTCGCCCGCCACGGGCTGGTTTACAATTGGCCTTACCCCGTCGGCGAGATACAAAAGGTCGGCACACAGGAGCGGCGGGCGGCGGTGGACAACTTTTGGCTGTTCGAAACAGCTGAGGACAAGCTCAGGCCTTTGGCGCAGCGACGCCGGTCTACCGAAGGCCTGCGCCCCGGCTGGGATGGCTATCTGCTCACCGGCGACCGCAACCTGATACACGTAAAGTTCGTCTGCACCTACCGCGTAACAGACCCCCTGGCCCTGGCGTCGAACGTCGGGGACCTTGACGAGATGATGCGGATGGTGCTGTGCGACGCAGCTATTTACTCCGCCTCGACCAGAACCGCTGACGCTATCCAGATAGACCATACGGGCTTTCTCGGCGAGGTGAAAGTTGTTGCCCAACGGCAGATCGACTCGCTGATGGGTGTCAAGCCGGGCCGGCCTCATGGCGTGGAAATTACGAACGTCCTCCTGCCACAGACCGACGCGAAGACCTGGCCACTGGGCGCATACAATGCCTACGAACAGGCCCAGCGAGCCAAGTCCGAAAAACAGACCGCTATAAACCAGGCTATCGCCCAGGCCAAGCAAACGCTTATCGAAGCGGTCGGCGCGACGCATTACGCCCAGCTTGTCGGTGAACCCTGGGAAAATGCTGCCAAACAACGGCGCGAAACGCTCAAGGGCGGAAATTATAATCTCATAGGCCAACTCGGGCTTGCCCAGGACCGCCAGGCTAAGAGCTATGCCGCCAGCGAGCGGGAACTGAGGCAGATTGAAAAACTCATCGCCCGCGAGAGCGACATCAGGCAGCAAATCGACCGGACGCTTATGACTACGACTGTAGGTGGCCAGGCTAGCAAAATAATCGCTGAGGCTGAGTCCGAAAAAACCCGCACTATCCAAAGTGCACGCCGCCGGGCCAGGCGGTTCGAGGAATTGTTGGAGCAATACCGCACGACGCCCAAACTGTTCCTCAAAAAGATGTGGGCCGACGCCATCGATGAAGCCTTCCGGCAGGAAACCAATCAGAAACACTACTTCCTCCCAGGCGTCGAAACCTATGTGCTGCAGCTGAATATCGACCCGAAAATATCGCAACAAATAAGATCGTATGAACGGAAAAAGAAAGGCAAATAGAACACGAATGACACGAATAAAAAACGAATTGCACGAATAGAAAGCAAATAGTGGCGTTTGTTTTTCTTTTGCTTTTACTGATTACTTTTCAAAAAAATCAGTGTCATTCGTGTTCAGCTGTTTTTTTGATAGGCAGGAATAAATATGGGCGAATATGTGGTACAGACAGCTGGGCTTACGAAGGTGTTTCGCGACTTTTGGTTGCGGGAGAAGGTAACCGCTGTAGCTGACTTGAACCTGGAAGTTCCGCCCAGGCAGGTCTTCGGGCTGCTCGGGCCCAATGGCTCGGGCAAGAGCACTACGCTCAAGATGATACTCGGGCTGCTGTTTCCAACGAAGGGTTCGATCGCTGTTTTCGGCAAGGAGCCTACCAACGTTCGCGTCAAAGCCAACATCGGATTCCTGCCGGAAGAGTCGCACCTGTACCCGTTTCTCGATGCCCGCGAGACCCTGGACTTTTATGGCAGGCTGTTCCATCAGCCTCGCCGAGAGCGAACCCGGCGAATCGAGATGCTGCTGGAAATGGTAGGCCTGGGCGGTGCTGCGTATCGGCGGGTGGGCGAATATTCCAAAGGCATGCAGCGACGCATAGGCCTGGCCCAGGCGCTGATAAACGACCCGGAGCTGCTGATACTCGACGAGCCTACCAGCGGGCTGGACCCGCTGGGCACGAGGCAGTTCAAAGACCTCATCGGCACGCTTGGGGAGCGTGGCAAGACGGTCATTCTCTCAAGCCATCTCCTGGCGGATGTCGAAGATGTGTGCGACCGGGTCTGCATTCTCTATGGCGGGCGTAGCCGGGCGGACGGGGAGACCTGCGACCTGCTGGAGCAGAAAAATCTCACGCAAATCACAGCTGAAAATCTGGACGCTGCGACGCTCGAAAAAGTTCGACGCGTAATTGGCGAAGCCGGGCGGTCGGTGCTGGATGTAAAACAGCCTAAGGAAAAATTGGAGAATCTGTTTTTGCGAATCGTCGAGGAGGCAAGCCAACAAAAACTAACCAGTGGCGGAGCTGTAGCAGGCGGGAAAATGGCAGAGTTCCTCACCGCCCAAGGCCAGGGCGAAGCACTTATTGAGTCGCTCGTTCAGCAGGCCCAGGACACCAAAGACAAGCCCCAGGCTGCTGCCCCCGCTCCGGTACAGCAGGCCGATGCAGATATTCTAGGCGACTTGATTGCTGAGGATAAACCTGAAGACGAAACCCAGCCTGGGCAAATAAAAACAACCCCAGCTGATAAACCAACCAAACACCCGCAAAAAGCCGACCGCAGTATTATTGACGATCTGACTGGTTAGTTGATTGGTTAACTGGTT
>JAOZNE010000192.1:0-4046 GCA_029933955.1 Phycisphaerae bacterium | reverse complement strand
GCTCGTCGGCGGCGTGTTCGTTTTTGAAGTCCTAAGCGTGATGATACAGGTCAGCGTCTTCAAAGCGACCAAGGGCAAGGTAGGCCTGGGCAGCAAAGAGGGCAAACGAGTCTTTCGCTGCGCGCCGATACATCATCATTTTCACCTCGGCGGCACACCCAACACAAAAATCGTCATCCGGTTCTGGATAGCAGGAGCAATCCTGGCCGCCCTGGCCCTGGCGGCACTGAAACTTCGGTAGATTAGAAACAAATCCGAATATCGAATTTCGATATTGTTTCAAATTGTGGTTTATGAGAAACTAGAGCCAATTGGAGAATGGCATGGCTACGGACGCAGCTGCGACACAACTTGAAGGCAGAACCCTCTGGGTTCCGAGAATGACATACGCCGGGGCCAGGCTCTTTGCCGCGGTGTTGCGGTCGGTGGGGGTAAACGCCTGCGTCTCGCCGCCTTCGAATGAACGAACGCTCGAGCTGGGCGGGCTGTACACATCCGGCGAGGAATGCTATCCGGAGAAAATCACGCTCGGCGATTTCCTGCGAGTGCTGGAAGAAAACGGCCCGGACAAAACCGCGTTTTTCATGCCCACAGCGGAGGGGCCTTGCCGGTTCGGCCAATATGCTCCGTATCTGCGACATGTGCTGGACGAAATGGGTCATACCGAAGTGCCGATAATTTCTCCCACCAGCAAGGACGGCTACGACGGCATTGGCCAAACGCGAGGCAAGGGCATGGAGATGGTCCGCTCGCTTTGGCGCGGGGTTATCTGCGGCGACGTTCTGGTCAAAATGCTCCTGCGGACGCGCCCCTACGAAACGCGGGTCGGTGCCGCGGATGAAGCCTTTGAAAATTCGCTGGAGCTTGTCGAACAGGTGTTGCAACAGCCTGACCTGTCCGCCCGGGCCAGGCTGGGCGAGTTGGTCTTGGCCCTGAAGAAGGCTCGCGAACTTTATCACGCGGTCCCAGC
Organism: Phycisphaerae bacterium; assembly: GCA_029933955.1. Classification (GTDB taxonomy): domain Bacteria; phylum Planctomycetota; class Phycisphaerae; order SM23-33; family SM23-33; genus B1-G9. The sequence continues at coordinate 3,076 of JAOZNE010000192.1, read as the reverse complement.
TGAGTATGTGCGGGACAGGCCTCTCATTGGGGTCGTGGGCGAAATTTTCTGTCGGATGAACACTTTTAGCAATTACGAAGCCGTCCGCAAAATCGAATCGCATGGCGGGGAGTGTTGGCTGAGCGACACCGGCGAATGGGTCTGGTATACCAACTGGTCGCAGCTGGCTATGCTTCGGCGGGACGGCAAGCGATTTTCGCTGTCCATGCTCGGCGCGAAGCTGAAAAACAAGGTACAACGCGACGACGAGAACGCGCTGGTCGGGCCTTTTACGGAAGACTTCGTGGGCTATGAAGAGCCTCACGACCTCGAGGGCGAGGTGCTGAAACCAGCCTGGCCTTACCTGCCAGCTGACGGTGCACTGGGCGAGATGGTGCTGTCTCTCGGCAAGAGTATTTACATGCATGGCAAGGGGGCGGACGGCATAATCGACATCAGCCCGTTCTCTTGCATGAACGGCATTATCACCGAAGCTGTCTACCATGACGTCTCCCGCGACTACGACCAGCTGCCCATCCGAAACTTTTATTTCGACGCGTCCAGCTCGAACATGGAGCGGGATCTGGATATTTTCATGGAGCTGGCGGAAAGCTATCGCCGAAGAAAAAAAACAAAGCGAACATACCCGGAAGGTTTTAAAAAGTAGTCAGAAGTCAGGATTCAGGAGTCAGTAAAAACAACAACTGATAACTTCTTCACAAAGGAATGCGATATGATAGAACAGGTCTCCGACGCCGACGTTTGCCAGGCTGGGTCTTGCTCGACTTGCTACGATTGCGACGCAGCTACGGATCCGATGGAAGAACATCGCAAGACCATGCGGCGGTTCGTGGAACTCTACAACGACCTGCCGGCCAAGACCGAAGCGACCTGTCCACTCTGCCGAAAGGTCTGCCCAGCGGTTTTCGATCGGCATGGCCAACAGGTCGTACTGAAGTTCGACTGCCCGACCTGCGGCGACAAGGCTCCGGCGATAGTCCATCACGACGCGATCTGGACGCAGACCAAAAGCGATTGGCCAAAAAGTCCGACCCACACCCACAAAGGCGTGCCGATTCGCCCAGCCCTGCGCAGGCTGCCCAGAACCGTCCAAACCCTCTGCCACGACTGCGGCGCCATTATCGTAGGCCGATATTTCGTGCAGGACGGTGCGGTCTATATCGAAAAATCCTGCCCGGAACACGGCTACTTCCGAGACAAAATAAACGACAACGCCCTGATATATTCCAAAGCGGCCTGGTGGTCGTTCGAGGAACAACCAGGCCATGAGCACCCCCAACGCCCAGGCTTGGCACACTGCCCAAGCGAGTGCGGAATATGCTCCCAACACCAATCCGGCACGGTACTGGCCCAGTTAGACCTCACCAACCGCTGCAACATGAACTGCCCAATCTGCTTCGCCAACGCCAACGCCTCGGGGTTTATCTTCGAGCCGAGCTACGACGAAATCGTCAAGCAAATGGAGGTTCTCCGCAACTTCAAGCCGATCCCGGCCACGGCCATCCAGTTCTCCGGCGGCGAGCCTACGATACACCCGGACTTCCTGAAAATTATCGCCAAGGCCAATGAGCTGGGCTTTAGCCATGTCCAGATAGCGACCAACGGTATACGCATGGCCGACCTGGACTTCGCCCGCCAAGCGGCCCAGGCTGGGCTGCACACGCTGTATCTCCAGTTCGACGGCGTGGGCGAGGAAGCCTATCGCGACACGCGGAACCATCCGGGCATCTGGCAGAAGAAGCTCGACGCCATCGCCAACTGTCGCGAAATCGGTATGAAAGTCTGCCTCGTGCCGACGCTGATAAAAAATATCACCAACGACCAGATACCAGCCATCCTCCAATTCGCCATCGACAATATCGATGTCATCGGCGGGATAAGTTGGCAGCCTGTGAGCTTCACCGGGCGGATGAGCGTGGACGAACTTGCCAAGCACCGCTACACGCTGGGCGACCTGGCGAAGGACCTGGGCGAGATCGACGGCATTGAGCCGTTGCGGGATTTTTACCCCATCGGCCTGATTACGCCGCTGTCGAACCTGATGGAAGCCATCGACAACAAGCCCAAGATTCGCTCGAGTTCGCATACCGATTGCGCGTGCGGCACATATCTGCTGGTGAGTCCGACGGGGAAAATTTACCCCTTCCCAGCCGTGCTGAATGTCGCGGGGCTTTTCTGCGAAATGAACGACCTGGCCTTCCGCATCAAAGAGCGCGGGCGGTTCACCTGGCTGGACAAAGTCAGGCTGTATCGCATGTTCAAGCGGCACTGGAACCCCGAAGGCGCGCCGGGCGACCTTACCGTGGGCAAGCTCATCACGACGATGATGGGCATGATCGACAAGAAGTCAGGCCGAGGCAAGGCGGGCAAGATGAACTACCGCACACTGCTATGCGCGGGGATGCACTTCCAGGACAAACACAATTACGATGTCGAGCGATCCAGACGCTGCGTGATTCTCTACTCGACCCCAGCTGGCGTGTTCCCATTCTGCACACACAACTGCGGCCCGGAGTACCGCTACCTGTCCCAGGCCAGCTTCGCCAAACCCATAAACAAACCCGAACCAGCAAAACCCGAACCCGCAAAAGCCATGTAGCACAGTCGCCCTCGGCTGTGTTTTTCCGTAGCATGGGAGTCTCGTCCATGTATAGCTCGGGTGGCATGCAACGCCGTGAACCAAAATGTGGAAAATCGTGTCTAAGCGTATATTTGAAAAAGTGTTACAAGAATGATTCGCTGCTGCAAATATGCCATTTACGATCAGTAAACGCCATTGTTCGCACAAAATTGTTCATCAAAACAGAGTTTTTGCAAAAATATGACGCTGAGCCAAAACTGAATATCCAATATCCAACACGGAATATCCAACAGAAGAAGTAAAAAGCAAAAAAAACAAAAAAACTCCGCAAAACAAGGAACGATGGATATTTGTGATGTTTTTTTTACTTGGATATTGGATATTCCGTGTTGGATATTGGATATTCAGAAAAAACCGCTGTTCATCCAACGATTTTACAGCACGCTATATTTATTGTTATTCCTTATTATAGAAGAGTTTACAAAATTATTTTTC
>JAOZNE010000445.1:0-1037 GCA_029933955.1 Phycisphaerae bacterium | reverse complement strand
ACGGGGATTTTTTTGATCGCTGTCATAATCCGCTCGCACAGCCGATATGATTTTAAAAGCGTCTGAAATTCCTTGTCCTTTTTCAGTTCCGCCAGAGTCGCCCGAGCCTTTTTGGAAAACGCCGTCCCGCGAAACGTCTTTGAAATCCCGCCCAGCGTTTTTACAGCTTCGGTTGGCGCCGCTGTTTTCTGCTCCTGAAAAAGTTCGAGTTGCCGCTCGTGATAATTGTCCAACAGCCCTTTGATATCCTTAGCTTCCTCGCTGGCATCGTCGTCGGTGTCGGCGAGTTTTTCGCACTTGCGATAAGCTATGCCAAGCCTACCAGCCTTGATTAGTTTTACGATAGCTGGGCTGCCTGGAAACTCGTCGTCCAGAATAGCTTCGAAATCGTTGGTTTTTTTCTTGCCAGCTCCGCTGCGTTTTTTCAGCTCGCGTTTAATCAGCCTATTCACTTCCTTGCGAGCACCAACGTAGCGACGCTCCCAGACGATCTTGCCAGCCCGTCCGTACAGCACAGCATAAGGACAATAGACCCTCCCGCTGACGTTTTTGACGCCCTCGCGTTTTTTACCCTCCACGCCAAGCCTTGCGTAATCCACGATCGGAATCGACTTTATTTTCATGCCCTTGGCTATGGAAACGATACTTTTCCCGCTGCCTTTTTCCCACATTTTCACGCCAATAGCTGCGAAACCGCTCCTGCGATATTTCGCAGCAAACTTGGCTATGTCCTTGAGAGCATTGACGTCGCCGGACCTGTAAGAAAATACTACAACCAGCACAACCTTGTCTTTGAGGTCTTCCTTGACAAAGTCAGGCCCATACAAAATAGAACCAAACTCGCATTTTCCAAGGTCAGAGTAGTCCCACTGGCTCTCCTGTGCCTTCTCGTCCTCGTCAGAGCTAAGCTCCCCAGCAAGAGCAATAGGCCCAGCGACGCAAAACAACAACGCCGCGATCCAAATCATTATTCTCAAACGTTCCATATTAAGCCCCTTAATCTTGAAACAATTTCGAAATCCGAATTTCGAAATCCG
>JAOZNE010000444.1:0-1042 GCA_029933955.1 Phycisphaerae bacterium | reverse complement strand
GCTAAAGATTTATCGCATTCAGGGCGATAAAAGCAGGAGTCAGGATTCAGTAGTCCCAGCACTTATTTGCGAAATTTTATGGCTGGGCAGTATGGTTATTAACCTACCAACTGCTCAGAAACATGGCAAATAAGTGCTGGGATAACTGCTGTTAAAAAAACTATGCCTCGTGATGATCCTATATTTCGGCAGGAAAGAATCGAGCTTGACTTTAAGGACGTCGGGCTGCATGGCAGCGTGCCTAGCCTGGGCAGAATCCATACATTCAAAGCTCAACAGTGGGGCTTCATGGGCAAGCACGAAGGCTCGCACGAGGGAATAATAGAGGTGCATTATTGTGTGAGGGGCAGGCAGGTCTGGCGGATTGCCGGGAAGGAATATCATACTCGCGGGGGCGATATGTTCGTTGCCATGCCCGGAGAGGAACATGGCATCGGCGAACATGTCCAGGAAAGAATGCTTGTCTACTGGATACGCTTGCGTCTGCCTTCAAAAGCCAGTAGCGGGAAATTCCTGAACCTTCCAAAAAAATTCGTCAAGCCAATGCTGGATAAACTTTCGGGGCTTCGTCCGGACTCGCGGGTTTTCAAAGCCTCCGGGCAAATCCAGCGTCTTTTCAACGAAGTTATTCTAGCTGAGGCACACGCCGAAGCGGCGACGAAACCATTCGCGGTGCTGATGGGGTTGATGGAGCTTGTCGCGGAAATTGTTCGCTGTATCGAGGGCGTGCAAGCCAAAAGAAGAACCGGAGATATCGCCGCGGTACTGAAGCACATCGACGAGCACATCGAGGACATAAACCTGCTGACAAACAGCGAGCTGGCTTCTTGTGCGAATCTTTCCCACTCGCAATTTTATGCCAAGTTCCGCCAGCAGATCGGTATGAGTCCAGCTGAGTATGTTCTGCACAGGAAGATCAAACAGGCGGAGAAACTGCTTGCCACAGGCCTGCATTCCGTAACCGATGTGGCGATGGTTTTAGGGTTCTCCTCCAGCCAATATTTTTCAACCGTCTTCAAAAAATACACGAACAAACACCCCC
>JAOZNE010000191.1:0-4076 GCA_029933955.1 Phycisphaerae bacterium | reverse complement strand
AGCCATGAGAATCTTTTCACAGTGGAGGCTGTTGCATAATTCCAGCCAATTAACATAAGTCCTTATTTTGTGTTGATTGGTTCCACACAAATAAAGGACTTATGAAAATCTTGGGTAATTGTGCAACAGGCTCAGTGCTCAAATCAATCCATTAGCCGCGTTATACCCACCAAACGCGTATTATTCACTTGTCAAATTTTGTCAGGCCTGAATTGTGCGACAGGCTCACTAATTCTTTTTTTGTCATTCCCGCGAAAGCGGGAATAACACGGGGGCAGAGCGCTTCGCAAAAAGTGCAAAAGTTTCCTTCAAAAAAAACCGTGTCTATCCGAGGATCGCCGTTTCTGTTTTTTTCTTTTTCAAAAAATCCTTTTTCGCGTTCTTTCGCGTATTTCGTAGTTCGTTGTTTCTTTTTTTAGATCCGTGGTTCGCTGTTCGTTTTTTCTTTTGTGCTGGTTGGTTTTCTGGCTGGCGGGGTTATCATTCCCAGTATCCATAGCACTGTCCAGATAGACAGGAACCCCGTAGCGTAGATTACCAGTGCGTATCGGGTACGAATGGTTATCGCCAAGCTCACCGCCAGGCTTGCTGTGATAATTGCACATGCGTAAAACAGTACCACAACCTGTTTAACCGTCATGCCGCGATCGACGAGCTGGTCATACAGATGGCTACGGTCGCCAGCGAAGATATTCACGCCCATTCTCAGCCTACGCACCACAGCCAGGCTCGTGTCGATAATAGGCAGGGCGAAGACCACGCAGGCAGCCAGGAACCAGCGGAGGTTGCCGTCCTGGCCAAACAAGGCTATCATCGTCGCTACGAAAAATCCCAGCAACATACTGCCGGCGTCGCCCATGAAAATACTGGCTGGGGGAATATTGTACGGCAGGAATCCCAGTATGCTCCCAGCCATGGCCAGGCACAGAGCCACGCGCAACTCGTCCATGCCGGAGAACCTCGCCCAAGAGGCAAGCCAGACCGCCAGGGCCAGGAACCCCAGGGAGATGATAGCGGTAACCCCGCCGCACAAGCCATCCAGGCCATCGAGCAGGTTTGTCGCGTTGCAGGTAGCTACCACGAGCACAATGCAGCCCATTGCACTTAGCGGAACGGCGATCCACTCCGGCAGTGTTACGCCGACGGGAGCCGTGAGTACGCCTATCATGTGCGATCCCACGCCACCGACAAGCAACAAGGACGCAGCTGCGAGTTGGCCCAGGATTTTATGCTTGGGCTTGATGTCCCGGATATCGTCAGCCAGGCCTACGACTGTGATGAGCAGGCTGGCTAGCATAATCGCCAAAAGGTTCCAGACAGGGTTCCTCGTCAAGCCAAGCCAATCGCCCCGCCCAAGTGAATCGCCCAGGCTTTGCCAATACGTCGGGCCGTCGGGGCTGTCGGGAATGGTGCAGAGATACGTTATCAACCCAGCCAACAGCCCGGCGCAAATCCCAAGCCCGCCCAAATACGCGGTAGGCCGCTTGTGTGGCTTGAGCAGGTCGTCAGGCTTGTCCACTATCTTGGCTTTGTACGCAATAAAGCGGAAAATCGGCGTAGCGACTAAAGCTGACAGGAGCGCGATCATCCCAATCTGCCAGTGGGCTGAGAGGATGTCCCAGACAGAATATTTCTGGAAAATAATACCCATAATGTTCATGCCGACATTATAAAGCCAACTTTACATTCCAGCAACAGACTTTTTGTGCAGGCTTTTTGTGCAGGCTTTTGTTTTTTTGACGGGATAACAGGATTTACAGGATAAGCTTAAAAAAATCCTGCTTATCCTGTTATCCTGTCTAAACTCTTTTTCTTTTTTCCTTGTCATTCCCCAGCACTTATTTGCAAAGTTTCAGAGAGTTGTCAGCCTCTATAAAAACCGACATTCCAAATTTTTGCAAATAAGTGCTGGGGAATCCATGTTTTCTGTTCCGCTTGTTTTTATCTTTGCGTTCTTTTGCGGTAAAATTTTTTGTTTTTACTGATTGCTGAAACAAACTGTTCCTTGAATGGCCTGGCTGGCGGGGCTATGATGAATTGTAACGAAGGAGATGTTATGAAATTGCATACCTATATAGTGGCAGCTGCAGCGATGGCGTTGATTGTGACACAAACAACTCTCGCCCAGCCAGCCCAGCCCAGCCCAGCGGCGAAGTCGTCGCTGCACACCCGGCCCAGCTCCGCCAAGCCCGGGCGAAAAATCGTCTACACCGGTCAGCGGGCATATTCGCTGGGCAAGAAAATTACCAAGACGATCAAAGGACGATACCTGTTATATCTGCCTGAAGATTATGGCCAGGCTGGGAAAACTTGGCCTTTGATTCTCTTTCTGCACGGCTCGGGCGAACGAGCTGGCGGCGGGAAAATCCACCCCAAGCTAGCCAAGGTCGGGCTGCCCAAGACGCTGCAGCGAGGCTCAGGGTTTCCGTTTATCGTACTGACCCCGCAGTGCCCAACCGGGCGGTGGTGGACAGACGCCGACGTAGCCAGGATGGTTATGACGATGCTGGACGATGTCTGCGAGAAATACAAGGTGGACAAAAAACGCATCTACCTCACGGGCCTGAGCATGGGCGGGTTTGGCACGTGGTACCTGGCTCAGAATTTCCCCAATCGTTTCGCTGCGATAGTCCCGGTCTGTGGCGGCGGGAATTTGTACCTCAACCGCAGACTGAGGAAGATGCCAGTGTGGGTTTTTCACGGTGCGAAGGACAAAAACGTCCCTGTGCGAAACGCCTACGAGATGGCAGGGACGCTGCGGCAGATGGGCGGAAACGTTAGGCTGAAAGTATTCCCAAACCTGGGCCATATTATGTGGGATCAGGTCTACACCGACCCGAAACTATACCAATGGCTGATGCAACAACGGCTCGGCGCACCAGGCCCAAGAGCAAAATCCAAAAAGACGCGCCCCAACACGCCGCCATCCCCAGCTGTAAAAAATGAAGTGCCAATACCCAAGTAAAAGCAGAACCACGGCGCCCCGCTTTTTACTTAGAGATTCGCCAGACGCTGGGCTTTGTCGTGGGTCATCAGGGCGTCGATAAGTGGCCCGAGGTCGCCTGCGATAATTCGTTCAAGATTGAAGTTAGCCCCTTCTTGGCCCTCACCTTTTAGACGGTGGTCGCTGCAGCGGTTTTGCGGAAAGTTATACGTCCGAATTCTCTGCGACCGGTCGCCCGAGCCTATCATAGCCTTTCGCTGGGCAGCCTCGGCGGAGCTTTGTTGCTGACGGAAATGCTCGTATAAACGGGCTGCGAGTATCTGCCGGGCCTTGGCGCGGTTCTTGTGCTGCGACTTCTCGTCCCGCATCGACACTGTAATACCCGTCTCGATGTGCTCCAGCTTGATGGCTGAGGCGTTCTTGTTAACGGACTGCCCGCCAGGCCCGCCGGCACAGCTGACGTGTTCGAGTACGTCCTTTTCCCAGTCGATCTGAATATCGATAGCTTCGGGTTCGGGCATCACAGCCACGGTCGCAGCGGAGGTATGTACCCTGCCCTGACTCTCGGTTTTCGGCACGCGCTGGACGCGATGGCCTCCACCCTCATAGCCTAGGCGAGCCCAGACATCCTGCCCCTTGACATTTATCACAGCCTCCCTCAGCCCGCCAAGCTCGGTCGGACTGGCAGAGAGAATCTCGAATTTCCACCCGCAACTCTCAGCATACGCGCGATACATATTCAGCAGGTCGCTGCAAAACAAAGCCGCTTCGTCGCCACCTGTGCCAGCTCGAATCTCGAGAATCACCGAGCCTATTTCGTGGTCGTCGCTCATGACGAGCAGCCCCTTGACCACGTCGAGAGCTTCCTCGGCCTGGTGTCGCAGCGAATCGATTTCCGCCAAGGCCATCGCGCGGAGTTCCTCGTCAGTCTCGTTGTCGATGATGTCTTGCGCGCCGTCGCGCTCAGCGACGATTTGCTTATACTCGCGGTATGGCTCGACGATTCGGCTGAGGGACGAATGCTCCTTAGCCAGAGCGACGATGCGAACGGCGTTGCTAGCCTGGTCGGGGTCGTTCATAAGCTCAGCCACCTCGCCAAGCCGGCGGTCAAGCTCGTCGAGCTTCGAAATCA
>JAOZNE010000190.1:0-4082 GCA_029933955.1 Phycisphaerae bacterium | reverse complement strand
CTTTATGGTCTAATAGATTAGCAAGCCATTAGCCATGAAAGGAATTGAGCATGAATGTCAGAGGCTTAAATCGGATGTTTTCGTTTGACGGTTATCGCATTGATAGGGTTACATTTTCGCCGGAGATTGTGCAAGTACAACTTCGGCTGGACAAGCGAAAACGGCTCTGCTGTCCTGGCTGCGATGGCAAGGTTCGTTCGGAGATCAGCGAGCCACGAACGGCTCGCGACTTGCCGAACACTAAAGCGGCGGCGTTGTTGGGCGTCGGAGACACTCGGCTGCGGAATTGGGACAAGGCAGTTCTGGCGGAACATTTGCCGAAACCCGACCTGGACAATATTCAATTTTTGATGATTGACGAGAAGGCTATCGGCAAGGGTCATGATTATGTTACCGTGGTGCTCAACGGCGAGAGCGGCGAGTTGTTGCATTGCCACGAAGGCAAAAAAAGGAATCGCTCAAGACTTTTTTTGAGGCTCTCCGCCAGTTTTGGAGCGCGGGGACTTTTAGTTCGTCCGGTAGCGCGGCTTGCCTTAGCTTCAAGTAAAGATAAGTGTTGTCGCTGTAGCCGCAGCCTTTATTGTTCAATCCATACAGTCGCTTCGGGCTGAAAAAATAGCGTGGACAGTTACTGCTCTTTTTTACTTACAACGGAGTCTGCCAATCGTCGGTGTGTTCATCATCGTCGTGCTCGTCGTCATCGTCGACTTTCCACTTGTCCGACTCGCTCATGTCGTCGATTTCGCGTTCCATCATGTCGAACATTTTTTCCTGCATGGGCGCGAATTTCTCGTAGTATCGCAGGGTGGACTGATAGCAGGAGACCATTTGGTTCAGCTTTATCATCTGCCATTTGGCGATGCACTCAGGCTCTTTGACCGTGCGGAACGGGTCACACGAAAAGGCTATCTCGCCATCCTCGCCACGATGAAAAAACTCGCAATTTTCACACTGAATCATATCCAAACTCCCAGTCTCGTAAGCGTTCCCAGCTATGCGTTGAAAATATTTACCGCAACAGAACGCATGGAACAAACGATAAAAAGCTATTGTAGCATCCCGACATATCGGGACCCTCGGCTGTGTTTTCGCTGGCACCTGCCAACACGCACATTGTACCAGCCTGGCCCGTGCAAGAGTAACTTTTTTTTGCGTAGCCCCGTCAGGCTGGTAAGTGGTTCTTGGCCTGAGTTTCACGAAGAACAAGGTTCACCCACGCGGCAATTTGAATCTATCGCAGAGTCACAGAGAACGCAGAGACAGGACAATTAAGTTTTTTCTCCGCGAACTCAGCGTCTCTGCGAGAGCTGCGTGGGTGAACTTTGGCTGGGCTATGTTTTTTTGTCTTGGCGGAAAAAAGTTATTTGCCTGTTGGGAGTTGTTGGTAAAAACTTGTCGCCCTGGCGGTTTTTGACGTAAGCTCGCCTTGAAGTGGGTGTTACAAATTCAGCCCGGCGGCTTGTTTGAAATCAGCTTGGTGGACCTGGGGGGATTTTGGGGTTTTTGAGGTAAAAAACGGGCAAAAACATTTGACTTCCGACAGGCTAGGCGGTATCTACCCTGTCAAAGCAGAAGGTTTTATCGGGCCTGGGCAGCGAAATTCCGCCGTCCCGGGTGGCCTGCTGCGGATATCTGGGAGTCTGCCGTGAAAAGATTGATATTGGGAATCGTCGCGGTGGTGCTGTTGTCGCAATGCGCGGCTGCTGCGCCTCCGTCCAGAATCGTCGCCTCCGTCCAAGTTACGGGCAACAATAAGCTTGGCTTAAACGCGGTGATGAGCTACATCAAAACCCGTCCGGGCACGGTCTACGACGAGCAAATCGTCAAAGCTGACCGCGACAGGCTCATGGCTAGCGGGCGGTTCGTCGGCGTTATCGCCACTCGCGAATACACCGACAAGGGCGTCATCGTTACTTTCAAAGTAGCGGAGAGGCCTATCATCGAAAAGCTCCAGATTCTCGGCAATAAGCAGTTCCCAACTGACGAGCTGCTCCAGGTTATACCACTTGGTCAGGGCGACCCTATCAACTCCGCGGGCATCGAAACTGCCAAGCAAGCTATCGTGAACAAGTACCACGAGGATGGCTTTCACTTCGCCCAGGCTACGGTGGACAAGGACGCCTTGCAGAAAAAACACGAAGTTATTTTCAACATCGTCGAAGGCCCGCAGACCATTATCACGAAGGTGAAATTCGAGGGCAATCACTACTTCTCGAACTTTAGCCTGGGCATGAAAACCTCCACCAAGGCCAGGCTCTGGCCTCTCATCGACGGGTCGTTGAACACCGAGAAAATTCAGCGGGACGTAACGCTCCTCCGCAATATTTACGTTCAGGACGGCTTCCTCGACGCTGAGGTTGGCAGGAGGCTGAACTTCTCGCCGGACAAGACCAAGGCAACTGTAACTTTCGTGATAAACGAAGGGCCTCGGTACCGCATAAACGACATTATTTTCAAGGGCAATACGGTTTTCTCCGGCGAGGAACTCCGTCGTAGGCTGACGTTTCGTCAGGGTGTGTTTTTCACGACCGACGGGCTTCGGCTGGACAAAAAGAAGGTCGATGCCGCGTACGGCGAGGTTGGTTATATCGAGGCTGAGGTGGACATCAACAAGCGGTTCCTGGCTCCCAACGCTCCGCCCCCGCCTTGGGCTAAGGACGTCGATGGCGGCAAGCCCGCGCTGATAAACCTGGTCTTCAAAATTACCGAGCACGACCAGTTCCGCATCGGTCAAATCAAAATCCAGGGCAACTCCATCACCCAGTCGCGCGTAATTCGGCGGGAGTTTCGCTTCTATCCCGAACAGCTTTGCGACACGGTCGCTATCGAGTATTCCAAAAATCGGCTGAAGGAAATCAGGCTGTTTGACGAAGTGAACATCACGCCGGTCGGCACGGAGCAAAAGGCGGTCAAGGATATTCTCGTGCAGGTCAAAGAAGGCCGCACCGCTGAGTTTATGATGGGCGTGGGCGTCAGTTCGAACAGTGGCCTGCTTGGCACGGTATCTTTCACGCAGCGGAACTTTGACATCACCGCCTGGCCCGGTAGCTGGAAGAGCATGCTCAAGCCTCAAACCTTCAAAGGCGCAGGCCAACGGTTCAGCCTGTCTGCTGAGCCTGGCACGGAGCTGATGCGGTTCAATGTCTCGTGGTCCACGCCATATATTTTCGACCTGCCATACTCCCTGGGCATCAAGGGATTCCTGTTTAACCGAGGCTATGACCACTACGACGAAACCCGCGTCGGCACCCAGGCTAGCATTGGTCATCGGTTCAAGAACCGCTGGTATGGCGAGCTTTCGACCAGGCTGGAGAACATCAATATAGACGTCAACGACAGTGCAGCTGTCGAGGTATGGGAAGATCGCGGCACTCACACGTTGCTGGGGTTCCGCGGGTCGCTCACGCGCGACCGCACCGACAGCAGATGGATGCCAACGACGGGCGACAGGTTCCAGCTTAGCTACGAACAGGTCGTCGGCACGGATGTTTTCGGCAAGGCTGGGGCGGATTATCGAATCTATCGCACGGTCTATGTAGACGCACTCGACCGCAAACATATCCTGGCTGGGCGTGTAACGTTCGGACAAATAACAGGCGACGCGCCGGTCTTCGAAAAATTCTACGCCGGCGGCATCGGCTCGATGAGAGGCTTTAGTTTCCGAGGCATAAGCCCGCGGGGCAAAGCTCGCAACGGCGGAAGCGACAACGACCCCATCGGCGGAGACACGCTCTTCCTGGCTGGGATGGAATACTCGTTCCCATTGGTAACAGACAAGCTCCGCGGCGTGGTCTTCCTGGACACCGGCACGGTCGAAAGCGACTTTGGGTTCACGTCGTACCGGGCCTCGGCTGGCTTTGGGCTGCGATGGACAATCCCGTTCTTCGGCCCAGTGCCAATGGCGCTGGACTTCGGATTCCCACTCATGAAAGAGGCAGAAGACGACACGCAAATCTTCAGCTTCTCGCTAGGCTGGACGTTTTAACAGCAGTAGTCAGTATTCAGGAGTCAGTAGTCAGTAAAAGCAAAAACAGCAACAGCGAACCACGAATGAACACAAATACACACTAATTGTTTGAAAA
>JAOZNE010000189.1:1965-4084 GCA_029933955.1 Phycisphaerae bacterium | reverse complement strand
CACCGAAGCTCTCAACGCTGTGGTCAACAACGCTCTGAAATACACGCCCGACCACGGTCAGGTTCGACTGGCCCTGGGCAACGAGCCTGACGAAAAACATCTGCTGATTTCCGTCGCGGATTCCGGCACGGGTATCCCAGTTGAGGCCCGCAAGAAAGTGTTCGAGCATTTTTACCGCACCGTCGACCAGCGAAACTCGACCAGGCCTGGCACGGGCCTGGGCTTGGCGTTCGTGCGGGCAATCGTCATCGCAGCGGGCGGCAGCATCCGGGCGGAGGCCTCTGACCTGGGCGGAGCGGAAATTCTCATCACGCTGCCGATAGCCAAGTCGGCCGGGGAGGCCAGTGGCAGCGACGAATCGCGAGGCATGAAGGTCGTCATCGTCGGCGGGGTCGCGGCTGGGCCTAAAGTGGCATCAAAGGTCATCCGCCTAATGCCCGACGCCGAGGTTACCATCGTCGAGCGGGGCACGACGCTTTCCTACGCAGGCTGCGGGCTGCCTTATTATGTCTCGGGCGTGGTCAAGAAACAAAGCGAGCTTATGTCCACGCCCGTCGGAGCGGTGCGAGACCACGTGTTTTTTCAAAACGTCAAAAATGTCCGCGTGATGAACCAGACCGAAGCTCTCAGTATCGACCGCCAGGCCAAGCAGCTGCTCGTGCAAGACCTGGTAGGCCGGGGCAGGGTTACGCTGGACTACGACAAGCTCGTCCTGGCCACGGGCTCCATGCCAATCAGGCCAAATATCCCGGGGTGCGACCTGGACAATATTTTCACGCTCCACGGCGTGTACGATGCCGAGGGGATAAAGTCCATGCTGGCTGAGCCTAAAAGCCACGACGTTGTCATCATCGGCGGCGGGCTTATCGGTGTGGAGGTTACCGAGGCCCTGGCCCGGCGAGGCTGTCGGGTTACCATCATCGAGAAGCAGGACAAAATTCTGCCAATGCTGGACTGGGAAATGGCCAAGCTCGTCGAGCAGCACCTCGAAGCTTGCGGCGTAAAGGTGCTCACCGGCACCGAAGCTGTGCGGTTCGAGGGCAGCGGACAGGTTACCGGCGTGGTTACACCCGAGGCCACCCTGCCAGCGGAAATGGTTATTTTGGCTATCGGCGTAACGCCCGCAGCCGAGCTTGCCAAATCTGCTGGGCTGAAAATCGGCAAGACCGGCGCGATAAAAACAGATCCGCACATGCGCACGAGCGACCCGGACATATACGCTGCGGGCGACTGCGTGGAACATGTAAACCTGATAACCGGTAACGCTTGTTACTTCCCGCTGGGTTCAACCGCCAACAAGCAAGGCCGAGTCGCAGCGGTGAATATCGCAGGGGGAAACGACACATTCCCCGGTGTGCTGGGCAGCACGATATGCAAAGCGTTCGACTATTGCGTTGGCAAGACGGGCCTGGGCGAAGCTGTGGCCCGGAAGCTGGGCTACGATGTTACCACCGTGCTGGCACCGGCTCCGGACCGCGAACATTTTATGCCAAACGCGAAATATCTGCTGCTGAAACTGGTGGTGGACACCAAAACCCGCAAGCTGCTCGGCGCGCAGGTTACAGGCCCGGGCGAAGGGCACAAACGCATCGACGGCGTAGCCTTGGCGATAACCGCGGGGATGACCGTAGACCAACTAGCCAACGCCGACTTGTCATACGCGCCGTCATATTCGCTGACGATGGACAATATTATCACCGCAGCCAATGTCGCGAGGAACAAGCTCGACGGACTCCTAGCCTCCGTTACGCCCATGGAAGTCCGGCAGATGCAACGGGACAAACGAGACTTCATTTTCCTCGACGTCCGCTCGCCCGGCGAATACGCCCACACTAGGCTGGGCGGGGCAACCCTCATCCCGCTGGCTGCACTGCGAAGCAGACTCCGCGAACTGCCACCCGAAAAAGAAATCGTAACCTTCTGCCAAATTTCGCTGCGAGGCTACGAAGCTGCACTAATACTCAACCACGCCGGGTTCAAAAATGTCCGAGTAATGGACGGCGGCGTCGAAATGTGGCCTTTCGAAAAACTCTATTAAAATTGGTTGACTGGTATAATCGAAATCGCTATCGATATCGCAATCGAAATCATCGATACCGATTGCGATACCGATACCGAT
>JAOZNE010000189.1:0-1865 GCA_029933955.1 Phycisphaerae bacterium | reverse complement strand
CGATACCGATACCGATTGTCGGGTACCATGGTTGGATAAATATAAACAATCTTGTAAATCCTGTTCATCCATGTGATTTTTTTGCCATGCAACAAGTTGCATGACCTACGGATTGACTCCTGAAAAAAGAGCATGAAATTTTCAGCGATAATTATTTTCGGGCTCATCCTGGCGGCGTCGCACCAGACTGGCTGTGTGCCGGAAGAAACGCTGCCCGTCAGAGACTCTAACCCCGCCGTCGACGTCCCAGCTATTCGCCAAAAGCTCCTAACTGAGCAGAAATCGACATATCCGCAACTCCGCGACGGGCGGTACATGTTCCTCGCCGACTTCGAGCCTTATAGTTCCCTCAGCCAGGCTCGGCAGGTCGAGTGCTTTTCCTTGGCCCCAGCTGGGCTTGCAGGCCAGATCGGGCCGAACAGCAGAATCGAGCTGACGGGCCTGCTCCAGCGAACGGGCCAAGCTGCCCTGAGCGTAACGCTCGACCCCGGCACTGCCCTGGTCTATCAGCCTGCCAGCACGGACATCAACAGCCCAGCTGGCAAGGGGTCGGTCGCCTTTGTCGCACCAGGCCGGGCCTATACGCTGCTGTCGTTGGCGGTGCTTAGTGGCACGGTGCGCGACGACCTGCGGGTAACCCTCATCAGCGGCAAGGGGCGGTGGACATCAGGCCCGGGGCTGCTCAAGGCAGGCTGGAACCAGGTTCTCATCGATATCCAAAGGCTCGGGCAAATGGCCAACTTCGACGCCGGCGACATCCGGGCCATCCGCCTGGCCTTCATTAGCTCAGCTGACCCGGTAACATTCACGCTGGACGACCTGATGCTCATCGACAACTACGCGAGAATCATCCCCGTGCCGAGGGGATTTTTCCTGCTGCGAAACGGGCTGGACTACGCACTGAAACTGCCCGCTCCGGGCGGCACGGTAGGCCTGCGTCAATCCGACGATGGCCTATGGCGGCTCGGCGCAAGCCAGCCCGTCGTCCAACTTTTTCCGCCGGGCGACAAAGCCCAGGCTACCACGGGCGAAAAGCTGGATCTGATGGGGCCAAATCGGCTCGGGCGGGTGATTGTCGAGGAGCACAACCCCGTGCGAATTCGCATCAGCAATACTTGGCTATTCCCCAGCCGGGCTGGACAGTGGGCGCCGGTGGGTGTGCGATATCTGCGATGGGTTTACACTATTTATCCCGACGGCAGGTGGGTTACGGACATTCAGCTGGACAACGCCGGAGGCCAGGCCATCGGGCGAGTGAACATTTTCCTGCCAACCAAGCCAGGCCTGTGGGCGGGGAAGGGCAGTGGACTTTCGGACAGTCGGGTGGTGGAAGATTTCATAGGCCCGACAGGCCGATGGAATTATCTGCAACTCAAAACCGCACCGGCGGCCGGCGAGGATTCCCTGGCAGCGATACTGCAGCGGAATTACCTGCACCCGGGTCGGCTGGTCGTGTCTCTTGGACAGGCAGGCCGATTCGCACCCGGCGACGCGGATCGCGACGGATTTGACGAATCGCAAGGCTGTTACTTCCTGGCCTCGTCCAACGGGCAGTGCAGATTCCGGATAATCCCCCCAGCCGCCGGGCTGATGAACCCGGTCTTCCGCGTAGCCGGGCCTTGGCGCAAGGCGCCGTGCGTAAATGTCGAAGGCCTGGCCTTGCGCGAGGTATCGCTCTTACCGGACGGCTCGGCGGTGTTTGCAATCGCAGGCAAAATAAGCAAACCAACCTTCGTGGAAGTCCTGCCTCCGACAACGGATTAGAACTGATACCGTAGGCTATGCAACCCATACGGGCATGGCTTGTTGCATGACAAAATTGCCGGGTGCCGTGGTTGCGGTGTTTGCAACCACGGCACCCGGCT
>JAOZNE010000443.1:0-1050 GCA_029933955.1 Phycisphaerae bacterium | reverse complement strand
CAGCCAGGTTGCCATCGAAATATTTTTCGATTTTCCGCAGCAGGAAATCCACCTGTTTGGCATTGGCATCGTGGGCAGCCTGGACAACCCCCGCCGTCGTTCCGCAAACGTTGGCTGTGTGGATGAGAGCCTGGACGTCCTTCGGAAAACACGAGCCGCCGTAGCCCAGACCCGGGAACAGAAACGCCCGCCCGATGCGCGAGTCCGAACCCATGCCCTCGCGGATGTGTTTGATGTCCGCTCCGACAGCGTTGGCCAACTGGGCCATCTCGTTCATGAAGCTGATTCGCGTTGCCAGCATCGAGTTGCAGGCGTATTTGGTCAGCTCGGCGCTGACGGCGTCCATGAACAGCACGCGTCGGCCTTGTCGCATGAACGGGCCATAGAGATGTTCCATTATCCGTTTGGCCCGTGGGCTTTCCGTGCCGATGATGACGCGATTTGGCCTGAGGAAATCGCCCAGAGCAGAGCCTTCCTTGAGGAACTCCGGGTTGCTGACATAGTCGAATTCGACGTCGGTATGTTCGCGGATTTTTTGGCAGACACGTTCGCTCGTGCCGACTGGCACGGTGCTTTTGGTAACTATGACCGCGTAGTTTTGCAGACTTTGGCCTATCTGCTCAGCTACGGCGTCGACGTATGACATGTCAGCCGAGCCGTCAGGCCCGGAGGGTGTGCCGACCGCTATGCCGATTACCTCAGCGGTCGCGATGGCACTGGGCAGATCCGTCGTAAAGCTGATTCGCCCAGCCCGGACGCTTTCCCCCAGCAGCTCGCCCAGGCCTGGCTCGTAAATCGGCACGCCGCCGGCCCGGAGCGTCTCGACGCGGTCGGGGTTCGAGTCTACCATCGTAACGGTGTTGCCCGTGCTCGCGTAGCACGCGCCAGCTACCAGCCCTACATATCCAGCACCAACTATAGTTATTCGCATGTTTTCACGTCCTCAATCTGTCAAGTTGGATCGGCCATTGCCGACCATTTTAGTAACTGTTCACGTTTTTTCAACCCAAGGGCTAACACATCTTAGCCTAAAATAACGCTCTGGGCTGG
>JAOZNE010000442.1:0-1051 GCA_029933955.1 Phycisphaerae bacterium | reverse complement strand
TCTAAATTGGTTTCGGTTCAGGGTTCCAGTAAGTTTCGGACTCGGTGGCGGCATGTTGCTATAATCGATGAACGCGTTCGCGGCGGCTCTGCCCCGAATTGCAATGAGCTTAGCCGGGAGCTGGAAGTTTGCAGCCGGACTGTTTTGCGTGATATCGAATTCATGCGGTACGACCTCGGTGCTCCTATCGAGTATGACCCCGCCAGGAATGGCTATGTCTACACCGAGCCGAGTTGGTCGCTGCCGAATATCCGTCTCACCGAGGGCGAGTTGCTGGCCATGGCTGTGGGGGAGAAGGTTGTTCGGGCCTTTGGCGATTCTCCGTGGGCCAAGCGTTTGAGCGAGGCGTTCGGCAAGATTACCGCTGGTTTGTCCGAGCGGATTGATATCGGCCCGGAAGGCCTGGCCTCGCGGTTTGACTTCGCGTTCGGCGGAATTGCGATTGTGGATGAGTCTGTCCTGGCGACTCTTGAGACAGCCATTCGCGAGAACCGCCATGTTCAGATGACTTACAATCGGCTGGATATCGGCGACGAGAAGAAGTACAAAATCGAGCCATATCTGCTGCTCCGCCGGCGAGGGGCGTGGTATCTTGTCGGACGAGATTGCAAGAGTGGCCACAAGCCGATGTTCAATCTTTCACGCATCCGAAAACTGAAACTGCTCAAGAGCCAGTTCGATTACGCACTGTCCGGCTTCGACCGCAAGGAGTACCTCGGCGACCTCGCCTGGGCATATCACGGGCAGGAGGAATACCGCGTGGCTATCAACTTTTCCGGCAAGGCTGCCAGTCTCGTCGAAGAACGCCTGTGGCATCCATCGCAAAAACTTCGCAGGCTCAAAGACGGTCGGCTGCGGTTTGAGGTAACCGTCCACCACCTATGGGACATTTTGCCCTGGATACTCAGCTGGGCAAGCGAGGCCAAGGTGATAAAACCTCAGCAACTCAAAACGCTCGTAAAATCTGAAATTCGCGCCATGGCTGCGGGGCTTAAAAAGTAAATCCAATAAACCGGGGGAATTTTCCGGCAATTATCACCGCCCCAGCTAC
>JAOZNE010000188.1:0-4112 GCA_029933955.1 Phycisphaerae bacterium | reverse complement strand
TGGAACCAACATGAACGATACGCAAAATGATATGCTGAATATGTCGGTGCGAAATTTCGTCTCCGCTACCGCAGCTAAGACCCCAACGCCGGGCGGCGGGAGCGTAGCGGGGCTTGTCGGCGGCCTGGCTACAGCACTGGGCGCGATGGCGCTGAACTTTACGCGAGGCAAGAAAAAATTCGCCGACCATGCCCAGCTACACGAGAAACTCGCAGCCAGGCTTGCCCGGGCAGAGGCGATGTTCCTGGATATGATAGCTGACGACATGGAAGCGTATGGCATGTATCGCGAAGCTGCTGCCCTGGCCGACGGGCCTGAAAAACAGGCTGCCTCCGCCCTGGCCCTGGCTGCCGCTATCGACGTGCCCCGGCAGATGTCTAAGTTGGCATTGGCTGTGCTGGGCGACCTGCGAGAGCTGGCCTGCTGTTGCAACAAATATCTCGTGAGCGACCTCATAGCTGGAGCTGTGCTTGCCTCAGCGACAGCTGCGCTGTGCGACCTGAACGTGCAGGTCAACACGCCAAGTTTGGACGACAAGCAAGCGGCAGTTGATATCAGACAGGCCAGCCTAGCTGACCGCCAGGCTGCAGCGAACATCGCAGCTGATATCGAGGAGCAAACGAAAGGCCTGTTGGGATAAGCGGAAACCATGGCTAAAGATTTCAAAATATCCCGACCCGAGGGCGTCTGCAGCAAGTGCGACGAGTCGCTTGCCCCGGGCGAGGACATTGTCGCTCTGGTCAAAGCTGGAGAGGAGGAACTCATCCGCGAGGATTATCACCAGGCCTGCTGGGTCGAGCCTATGGAACAGCAAGCCTCTGCCAACCACGATGTGCTGGGGGTTTGGCGGACAAAAATTCCGCTCAAGCAAGAGAAGAAAAAACTGCTGATAGACGACGAGCTGCTGGTGAACTTTTTCGAGCGACTCGCAGGCCAGGTCGAGCCAGCCCGGGTAAACCTCCGCTACGTTTTAGCCCTTATCCTCATGCGGAAAAGGCTTGTGAAATATCTGGGTATGACTCGCCAGGCTGACGGGACGGAAGTTTGGCAGATGAAACTGCGAGGGCAAGAGGAACCTCGCGAAGTCATCGACCCGAAACTCGACGAGTTTATGATATCCCAGCTTAGTGCGTCGCTGGGCGAGATTATCCAGGGGGACTTCGAATGACCCCCCAAGCGAAAATCGCCGGGCTGTTGCTGGCTTTGGTTTTGCTGACAGCAATTGGCTGCGGGCCTGGGCATCCGCCTGTCGATACGCTCGTGTCCCAAAGTACCGTCATCGCGGAGTACAACGCAAACGCCGCCAAGGTGCCCAGGCTGTGGGCGCGGGCGCGGGTCATGCTGACCAGCAGGGAAAAGCCCAGCGATGTGGGTATCTCGTGGGGTTCGACCATGGATGACCCCAACGGACTGATGCTGCTGAAGAAAACCGCCGGGACAGGCCAGGCTGATTTCATACTGCAAATCAAAGAGCTGGGCAGCAGACTGGGGCAACTCGGCACAAACAACGCTGCGGGCGTCTACTACTTTTGGCTGAGCCTGGGCAAGCGGAAAATCTGTCGCTGGGGTTTACTGAAGTTGGCGGGAGCGCCGAAGCCCAGGCCAATGGCCCTGCCGATCGACCCGACGCAACTCCTAACCATCCTAAGCATATGTCAGCTGCCCGCCAACCAAACACAGCTGCCGTTCGTAGGCCAACGCATCAGCTTCGACCCGCCAGCCTACGTCCTGACATTCGTCGAGCGCCAGCCCGGTACAGGCCTATGCAAGTTTCGGCGGGAGGTCTACTTCCGTTGGAGCCAAACCAAGCCACGCCGGCCTTTCATGGTGAAAATTTTCGACGACCTGGGCTTGGCGGTGATGACAGCGACGATAAAAAACTATAAGCCTATCGTCAGCGAAGCGGGCGACAGCGAAAAATCCCCAGCCATGATGCCGACGGATATCAAACTGAAATGGCTGCGGACCGGCAGCGAGCTACACCTGGTGCTGTCGGATATGACGTCGCGCAAAAAATTCGACCCCGACGTGTTCCTGCTGAAACACGCTATTCCCCAATCTATGCGAGCTATCGCCCAGCCATGCGACGGGCCTGTAGCTGGGCCTGGGCAAAAGCAAAAATCCCTGCCCCTGTCCAGCCCGCCGGCAGGAGACCAACCCGAATGACCGTGTGCGAAATTAAATCTTGGTCTTACCATTGGGCATCGTGTGCGGGGATAAAATTGGTTGGTTATCCCAGGCAATTTCGGATTGAGCTAGTTTCGTGAAACAATCCGAAATCTGAAATCTGAAATAAATCTTATGCCGCAAAAATCTGTGCAAAACAATAGTTACGGAAAGCCATGAAAAAATCTCATACACAAAGAACCCGCCGGTACCACAACATATCAGCCCTGGCGATGTGTCTGGCCGTCGCTGTTACAGCGTCGTTGCCCAGAGCAGAGGCGACTGAAAAAGCCCCCGCGACCAGCCCCGCCAAGGACAACTTGCAGTTGGAAGAGCTTAGCGAACAACCGCGGTTTATCCCGGCTGGCAGCGACGATATGCTTTGGCTAGTACGACGCAACCAGAGCGACTTTGACGTCCTGGCCCGGAAGCTGGGCGAGAAATGGCGTTGGGTCGAAAGGGCGATAACCCCCCCTGCCCCGCGCTGCCCGGTGGTTACAGGCAAGATTCTGCATGTGTTTTTCAACGGCGGGGCGCATGTTTGGTTTGACGTCTCTGGCGGAATGGCCATCGGGACGAACACGCCAGGGGACGTGTTGGCTGCCTGCCGAGCGACAAATTGGCCAGGCCAGGTCAGCCAAAGTTTGCTTGTAGCTATCGCGCAAAGCTCAAACAGCAAAGCGGACGCTGCGATAGGAATCTTCAGACTCGCAGCCTCGCAATGGACGAAAGTAGCCCAGCTTGGTGTAGCCAGCCAGGCCTGGGCGGAACAAAAAGCCGCGGTTCACCTGGCGGAGGTTGGCGGGAAAGTTTACCTGTTTCTCAGCCAGCCAGGCCAAGACAGCCTGGCCCGGTGGGACATTGCGACGGGTAGCTGGGAGAAGTTGCCCCGGGCATTCGCTGCGGTTTCACAGGCCAGGCCCGTCGGGATCCAGGCGGCGGGAAATCAGCTAATTGCCCTGGCGACCCTGCCGACAGGCCAGGTGAGGCTGATGACGTTTGACGAAAAGTCAAGGCAGTTCGCGTCGTTTCAAACTGTGAAATTGGACGACAAACCTGCCAGGCTTGGCGAGGAGGTGTTGTTCTCCGCTCTGGGTGATAGGCTGATTTTATGCTGGGAAAACAAGGGCAAAACGAATCTGGCAACGTGTAGCTTGACAGGCCAGGCCGGGCCTGCGGATGATATCCAACAGCTGATCGACAACATGCCCGAGCCTGAACTAGCCCAGCGGCTTCGCGAGTATGTCGTGCTGGGCATCGTGGCGGTGTTCATCATTATCACCTTCGCGCTGCGGCCAAAAGACGCCAGTGCGATGTTCTCGCTACCGACTACGATGAAGCCTGGCAACCTTATGAAGCGGGTCATCGCGTTTGGGCTGGACTTTACGCCGCTGGCGATTTTGGGCATGGCCTGCTTCGCTCCGGAGATGCTGAACAAACAGCCTGAGGAGCTGCGGGCGATGTTGCAGGCTCCCGAGCAAATCGAGACCACCGCCATCGTCTACGCTCAGCTGCTCACACTGGGGGTTTATATCGCGTATTGTATTGTCATGGAGCTGCGGTTCGGCGCGACGCTGGGCAAGATGGCACTGCGCCTGCGCGTGGTAGAGTCCGGCGGCACCAAGCCTGGCTTCCGGGCGGTGGCTTTGCGAAACATAACCAAAGCTATCGAGCTGCCCGTCCTGGCTGGGCACGAGATATGGTTCACCGCGATACTTTTCATGCTGCCAGTGATTACCCGCAACCGCCAACGCCTGGGTGACATGGTCGCGCGAACAGCTGTGATATCCGCCAAGACAACCCAAGCCAAACCAACCCCAACCGACACGCCACCAACTGAGAAACAGTAGCCGGGAATATAGCCCAGCCGCCCCCGGCTGGGAAGGTCGTGTAAAAAATACTGGAAATATAGCAAGCTCAACACAGCCGAGGGCGGCTGGGCTATA